>NZ_JBSFWR010000128.1:0-20469 GCF_053594915.1 Kitasatospora sp. NPDC002543
CCCGGTGCGGATCGAGCACACCGGCGCCAAGGACGGCAACGGCAAGATCGACTTCAGCGAGTTCGACAAGCCGCTGACCGTCCAGCCCCCGGCCGGTGACCGGGCCGGCCGGATCCCGTCACGACGGGGGGCGCCTTCGGCATACAGGGCCGACTCCTTGAGGTGCGGTCCGAGGGGTTCTGGTGCCTGCCGGGGCCGACTCTTCCGCCGCCACCCGCCGCCATCCGCCGGTCAGGCGGGCCGGGCGCCGACGGCGTCGCGGATCTGGTCGCCGAGGCCGCCGTTGACGCGGGCGCAGTTGGCGCAGCAGAAGAACATGCCGGCGACTTCCACGCCGTGGCCGACGATGCGGACGTCGCACTGTTCGCAGCGTGGGGCGAGCTTCTCCATCGCGCACTCGAAGCTGTCGAAGGTGTAGGTGTCGCCGGTGACCGTCCTGATCTCGAAGGCCAGCCAGTAGTCGTTGCCGCAGGTGACGCAGATGGCCATGACGGCCGTCTCCTTCCAGTGGGGCCGACCCCGGCGGGGTGGCTCGTCTCCCAGTGTCGAAGGCCCGGTCGGCGGCGGCCACCCGGAGGGGGCGGGGCTCAGGCGGAGCCGGCGGCGAGGTCCTCCAGGGCGCGGACGGCGCGGTCGGCGTCGTCGGCGGCGACGAACAGGTGGTCGTGGTGGAAGCCGGCCACCACGTTGCAGCTGATGCCCTCCTCGGCGAGCCGGCCGGCCACCGCGGCGGTGAGCCCGACGGCCTCCAGTGCCGAGTGGATCCGCAGGGTGATCCAGGCCGCCACGTACTCGTAGCGCAGCCCGAGCGCGTCCGCCTCCTCCTGGGTGACCACCACCGTCACCCCTTCGGGCTCGGCGACGGTCACCACCGGCCGCATGCCGGCGGGCACCCGGGCGGGGAGCGTGCAGTAGACGTACCGACCGGGGTTGAGCTGCGGGCTCATTCCGCGGAGCAGTGTCGCGAGGTCTCGTTCTGCGGCCATGCCCGCCACCGTAGCGGCTGGACGGGGGATGGGCGGTGCTCCGTGGGCGTGTCGGTATCCGTTGACGAGCGACAGTCACCGATATATCGTCGAACTATCGAGACAGTAACTCGACTGCCTCGTCGAGGATCGAAGATCCGAGGAGGTGGGCGCGATGCGCTCAGAACGTCAGGGAACGCGATTCCGCTGGGAGGGCCCGTGGGGCGGTGGCGGTGGTCGCCGTCGCGGCCCGGGCCCCGAGTTCCGGGGGATGCCCGGAGAGGGCGTCGAGGGCCGGGAGGCGTTCGGCGGGTTCGGCCCGCCGTTCGGTGGCGGCGGTCCCGGCCGGCCGATGGGCGGCCCGTACGGGCACGGCTTCGGCGGGCACGGCGGCCGGCGCGGTGGTCCGCACGGGCGGCGCGGCGGGCGGGCCCGGCGCGGTGACGTCCGGGCCTCGCTGCTGGCGCTGCTCAAGGAGCGGCCGATGCACGGCTACGAGATGATCGCGGAGATCGCCGAGCGGACCGGCGGGGCCTGGCGGCCCAGCCCGGGGTCGATCTACCCCAACCTCCAGCTGCTGGAGGAGGAGGGCCTGATCACCGCGGAGGAGGTCGGCGGCAAGCGGCTGGTCTCGCTCACCGAGGCGGGCCGGGCCGAGGCCGACGCCGGGCCGGCCGAGCCGTGGGCGGAGGCCGGCCGGGAGGTCGACTGGGAGGCCGTGCAGGAGGTCGGCCAGGCGCTCGCCGCCGTCGACCAGGCGATCCGCCAGGTCATGGCCACCGGCACCGAGGCGCAGCGCGCCAAGGGCCTGACGGTGCTGACCGAGGCCCGCAAGAAGCTGTACCTCATCCTCGCCGAGGACGACTGACCGGGCCGGGAAGGTGTCGCTCCCCAGGGACTCCCCGTCCCGTGAGGCTCTGCCCCGGGTGGCCCGAGCCCCGGGCAGGGCCTCACGGCCGGACCGCGAACAGCGCCACGCACACCAGCAGCAGCACCGCCCAGCCGAACCAGAGCCAGGCGTTCGGCTCGACGGCCACGCTGTACAGGCACACTGCCAGGAGCAGCGCCCCGGTGACGCCGGCGACCTGCCGGTTGTGGTGGTCGACCGCCCGGGAGCGGCCCCTCGGATGCCGTGCCGTCCTCGCCATGCCGACCTCCCGGGGGAGCGTGGGGGAGTGCGGGGGAAGGGGCGGCCGTCAGCCGGAGGCCGCCTCGTCGTACTCGTAGCGCCAGAACCAGCTCAGGCCCCGAACCTGCTTGCTCCGGACGTACACCAGTGTGCGCGCGGGGGCCTCGCCGTGCGCGGGGACCGGGACCTTGTACTTCTTCGGCACGCCGAGCATCGGCCCCAGCGGGATGGGCAGGATCGTCCCGTCCAGGGGGCCGCCGACGAATGCGGTGTCCGCGCTCTTCATCTCTCCAGGGTCTCACCTCCGCGGACTGGCCCGGGGCCACCCGTGGGCCGCACCCGCGGCCGTCGCCGGGGGTGTGACGGGAGAGGCACCGCCCCCGGTCATCCGGAGGCCCTCCGCACCCTTATCCTTCCTGTTACGCCCCCGGGGTCCACCCGGGTCAGCGGGCCCGTACGGGCCGGGCGAGGCGCGAATCCGCGCGCCCTCCGGCCGATTTGGCGCGGACAGCGTGCTGCCGCGACTGCGTACCGTGACCCGGGCGTCGGCCGTCCGGTGACCCCGGGCCGCGGCCGGCTGGGCGCGGACGTCAGGGCCGAGCACCCCGGGAAGCAGACGGGGGCGCCGTGCGTTGCGTCGAGTGGTACGTCGAACGCTGTGTCGCACCAGGCACGGCAGTTGCGCGGAAGGGGCCCGATGGAAGCCGGCAGCAGGTGGACGACCTGGTGGCAGAAGCGTGATCGTCAGCGGGCGGGGGGCGCGGACGGCCCGGCCGCCGGACTCGATCAGCTGCTCGGCGCGGTGCGCGCCGGATTCCCGCTCGCGCCCGCCGCCCATCCGACCGGTTACCGGTGTTCCTGTGACCGGGTGGCCTGTCCGGCCCCCGCCCAGCACCCGGTCTCCTTCGCCTGGCAGACCCAGGCCACCACCGACCCCGAACAGCTCTCCCGCTGGCTCGCCCGCGACCCGGAGGCCAACTTCATCACCGCCACCGGCCGGGTGCACGACGTGCTGGACGTCCCGGTGGAGGCCGGACGGCTGGCGCTGGAGCGGCTGACGGCGCTGGGCGTCGAGGGTCCGGTCGCCGCCGTCGGCGAGGACCGCTACCTGTTCTTCACCGCCACCCGGGGCACCCCGCAGGACGAGGACGAGTGGTGGCCGAGCGCGCTCGACTCCACCCCGGACACCATGTCCGAGCACCCCGGCCTGCGCTGGCACTGCCGCGGCTCGTACACCCTGCTGCCGCCGGCCGCGCTGCCGGACGGCTCCCACGTGCGCTGGCTGCGCGGGCCCGAGCAGCCGCTGCCGGACCCGCTGCGCGTCCTGGACGTGCTCACGGACGCCTGCACCGAGGTGGGCGCCGTCGCCGAGGAGCAGTGGCTGATCGGCTGACGGCGCCCGTCTCCCGCCGGCGGCGGTGCCGCGTCGTTACGGCAGGGTGAGGATCTCCGCGCCGTCCGAGGTGACGACCAGGGTGTGCTCGAACTGGGCGGTGCGCTTGCGGTCCTTGGTGACGACCGTCCAGCCGTCCGGCCAGATCTCGTAGTCGTAGGTGCCCAGGGTCAGCATCGGCTCGATGGTGAAGGTCATGCCCGGCTTGATCACTTCGGTCGCCCGCTCGCTGTCGTAGTGCGGGATGATCAGGCCGGAGTGGAACGACGTGTTGATGCCGTGCCCGGTGAAGTCCCGCACCACGCCGTAGTCGAAGCGCTTGGCGTAGGACTCGATGACCCGCCCGATGACGTTGATCTGGCGCCCCGGCTTGACCGCCTTGATCGCCCTGGCGAGGGACTCCCGGGTGCGCTCGACCAGCAGCCGGGACTCCTCGTCCACGTCGCCGACCAGGTAGGTGGCGTTGAGGTCGCCGTGCACCCCGTGGATGTACGCGGTGGCGTCGATGTTGACGATGTCGCCGTCCTGGAGCACGGTCGAGTCCGGGATGCCGTGGCAGATCACCTCGTTGATCGAGGTGCAGACGGACTTCGGGAAGCCCCGGTAGCCGAGGTCGGACGGGTAGGCGCCGTGGTCGCACATGTAGGTGTGGGCGACGGCGTCCAGCGCGTCGGTGGTGACGCCGGGGGCGATCAGCTTGGCCGCCTCCTCCATCGCCCGGGCGGCGATCCCGCCGGCGATCCGCATCTTCTCGATGGTCTCGGCGGTCTGCACCTCGGGCCCGGTGTACGGCGTCGGCGCGGGCTTGCCGACGTACTCGGGGCGCGCGATGTTCGCCGGGACCTTGCGGGTGGGGGACTGGATGCCGGGTACGAGAGCCATGCCGCGAGTCTAGTCGCCGGGCCGCGCCGGACCGGGGCGGATCCCGGGGAGGCCAAGGCCCGGCCCGGGCGGTGTGCGCCCCGGCCCGGCGCGGGGAATGATCGGTACCGACCCAGTCCTTCCGACCCCTGAACGGGAGAGCAGCATGCCCCTCGGATTCAACCGCAAGCCGACCGGCAAGCCCGGCGAGTGGTTCTACTGCATCAAGCACAACAAGGTCGAGGAGGGCCCGGAGTGCCCGGCGAAGGACCGCCTGGGCCCGTACGCCAGCCGCGAGGAGGCCGCCCAGGCCCTGCGCATCGCGGACGAACGCAACCGCGAGTGGAAGAACGACCCGCGCTGGAGCGACCGCCCCGAGGACGACACCGAGTAGCCCAGGCCGGGCGTCAGGCCGCCGGGGCGGATGGACCCGATCAGGCGCATGTGTACACCTGGTACGCCGTGTACGCTTGGGCTCATGACGCAGCCCTTGCCCATAGAGTCCATCCGCGACGTCCGTGCGCACCTGGCCGAGGTCGTCGAGCGGGCCGATCGGGACGACGTGCCCACCGTGATCACGCGTCGCGGCAAGGAGGTGGCCGCGGTCGTGTCGATCGATGTCCTGCGGAAGTACCAGCAGTGGGAAGAGCGCGAGATCAACCGGATCATCGACGAGCGCATGGCCGGTTCCACACCGGGCGTTCCGATCGAGGACGTCATGAGGGAGACGCTGGCTCGCAGTGAGTGAGTACCGCACCGTCTTCCGGCCGGAGGCCCAGGCCGAACTCCGGAAGATTCCCCGTGACATGGCGCTCCGCATCCTGGCCAAGCTGACCGAGCTGGAGAGCGATCCGTTCGGCTTCAACACCACCGCACTCGTGTCGCAGCCCGAACGGCGGCGCCTGCGCGTGGGGGACTACCGCGTCGTCTACACGATCGACAACGGGCAGCTGGTGGTGTGGGGCGTCCACGTCGGCCACCGCTCCACGGTCTACGGCGCCTGACGGGATGCGGCGTGCGGCGGATCGCCGAGTAGCCCAGGCCGGGCGTCAGGCCGCCGGGGCGGCCTCGTGGTCGGTGTGTTCGTGCGCGGCGCGGACGGCGGCGGCGTGCGGGTCGGTGCGGTCGTCGTAGGCGAGCAGTTTCGGGAGGGCGGCGGCGACCGCGATCACGGCGACCACGCAGGCGGCGCCGCCGGCCCAGACGGCGGCGCGCACGCCGACCAGTCCGGCCATGGTGCCGGCCCGGACCTGGCCGAGCTGCGGACCGACGGAGTAGCTGAGCAGTTCGACGCCGGCCATCCGGCCGCGCAGCTCGTCCGGGATGGACTGGTTCCACATCGTCGAGCGGGCGAGCCCGCTGATCTCGTCGGCGCCGCCGGCCAGTGCCAGGCCGAGCAGCACCAGCCAGATCCGGTCGGTCAGCCCGGCGAGCGCCATCGCCGCGCCCCAGCCGACGGCGGCGGCCACCAGCAGCCGCCCGTGCCGGTGGATGCGGGAGGTCCAGCCGCTGGTCGCGCCGACCAGCAGGGCGCCGAGGGCGGAGGCCGCGTACATCGGGCCGAGCGCCCAGTCCGCCCCCAACTCCGAGGCCAGGAAGGGGAAGACGGCCACCGGGAAGGCGAGCAGCATCGCGCAGAGGTCGATCGCGTAGGTGCCGAGCAGGTCCTTGCGGCTCCACGCGTAGCGGACGCCGGTCAACACCGCCTGCAGGGAAGGCCGTTCGGCACCGGTGGCCGGCGGTACCGCCTTGATCCGGACGAGCAGCAGCAGCGAGACGACGAAGGAGAGGACGTCCAGCGCGAACGCGGTCTGCACCCCGGCGAAGGCCACCACGACACCGGCCAGCGCCGGGCCGGCCACCGAAGCGGCGTTGTGGTACAGCGACTTGAGGGCGAACGCGGCCGTCAGGTGCTGGTGCGGGACGAGCCGGGGGAGGAGCGAGTCCAGCGCCGGGCGCTGGATGCCGTCGGCGGCCGCGACCAGCGCGGCGACGACGTAGATCGGCCAGAGCAGCGGGTGCGGCAGCAGGGCGTTGAGCAGCAGCAGACCGGCCAGCAGGCCGAGCGCGGCCTCCGCCCGCAGCACCAGCTTCCGGCGGTCCAGGGCGTCGGCGAGGGCGCCGCCCCACAGGCCGAAGACGATCAGCGGGACGAGTTCGACGGCGCCGACCAGGCCGACCGCGAAGGACGACCCGGTGAGCTCCTTGATCTGCATCGGCACGGCGACGAGGGTGAGGAAGCCCCCGAAGCTGGTGATGCAGCCCGAGGTCCACAGGTAGCGGAAGTCGCGTGAGGCGCGCCACGGGGAGAGGTCGGGCGTCAGCGAACGCAGCAGCGTCCGGGTGCGGCCGGGCACGGGGGGATGCGGGGGTTCGTCGACGTTCACGAACCATCATCCTCGGGTGGCGGCCACGGCTTCCGCAAAGGGTTTTTCCGACTGATCGGAGAACCGCCCGGTGCGTCGGGCGACCGGCGGACCGGGGCGCGGGGAGGCCTTCGGTCACCAGCGGCTGATGGTGGGCATCGACGTCAGCCGCCCGGCGAGTTCGGCGAGCCGGTCCCGGACGGAGCGGCGGCCGACCGGCTGCCCGGCGGTGACGCTGACCAGGTGCTGGGCGAGGTCGAACGGCTCCTCGGCGGCGGTGCCGACGGTCAGCCGCTCGTGCGCGAGCTCGCGGAGCTCGGCGAGGCCATCGAGGCCCCCGAGGCCACCCGCGTCACCGACGAGACCCGCGTCACCGACGACACCCGCGACACCCGCGATACCCGTGCCACCCGTGCCACCGGGGCCCGTGGACCCGTCGGCCCCGGCCGGGGCGCCCCCGTCCAGCGCGAGCACCGTCGCGCCGTGCCGCCGCGCGTCGTGCACCCGCTCCAGCAGCGGGGCGCCGACCGCCCGCGGGGCCACCACCAGCACGGTCGCGCCGCGCCCGGCCTCGGTGAGCCGCCGCAGATCGTGCGTCAGATGGGCCGGGGCGTCGGCGGGCGGGCTGTGCCGCAGCAGGGTGGGTGCCAGCCGGGGGACGTCCGACCAGACGGCCTCGTCGTCCAGGTGGGCGGCCAGGTGCCACGGTTCGTACGACTCCGTGCCGACCAGCAGCAGCCCGCTCGCACCGCGCCGGTCCACCGAGCGGCGCAGCGCCCCGGCGAAGCCGCCGACCGCCTCCAGCCAGCCCGTTCCCGTCAGCCGTTCCCGGAGTGCCGAAACTCTCACCGCGTCCATGCGGGCCAGAATGTCCCGCCGGGCCGGGGATTTGGCAGGATCGGCCCATGACTTCCCTCGATTCAGCGACAAACCCGGCCCACGCGGTGCCGGACGTCTCGCACCTGGTGGTCGGTGTCCTCGGCGGCACCGGCGACCAGGGGCGGGGCCTGGCCCTGCGGTTGGCCAAGGCCGGCCAGCAGGTGATCATCGGCTCCCGCGACGCCGCCCGGGCCGAGGCCTCGGCGGCCGAGCTGGGCCTCGGCGTGCGCGGCGCCGACAACGCCGCCGTCGCCCGGGAGAGCGACGTGGTGATCATCGCGGTCCCGTGGGACGGCCACGCCGCCACCCTGACCGCGCTGCGCGAGGAGCTCGCGGGCAAGATCGTCGTGGACTGCGTCAACCCGCTGGGCTTCGACAAGCAGGGCGCGTACGCGCTGAAGCCGGAGGAGGGCAGCGCCGCCGAGCAGGCCGCCGCCCTGCTGCCGGACTCCCGGGTCACCGCCGCGTTCCACCACCTCTCGGCGGTGCTGCTGCAGGACGAGTCGGTGGAGAGCATCGACACCGACGTCATGGTGCTCGGCGACGACCGGGAGGCCACCGACGTCGTCCGCGGCCTGGCCGGCCGCATCCCCGGGATGCGCGGCGTCTTCGCGGGCCGGCTGCGCAACGCCCACCAGGTGGAGGCCCTGGTCGCCAACCTGATCTCGGTCAACCGGCGCTACAAGGCCCACGCGGGCCTGCGGATCACCGACGTCTGACCGACCCGGACCCCGGACGGAGCACTTCGTGTCGACCTCACCCCTGGCCCGGCTCCGGAGGTGAGGTCGGCGACAATGGGTGGCGGCCGTGACCCGGCCGCCCGCACCCGTTCTAGGAGCCTCCTGCCATGCCCCGCACGTCCCTGCTCTCCCTGATCGTCGTCGTCCTCGCGCTGGCCGCCGCCGTCTTCTCGCTGACCCAGGGCCTCTGGCTGGGCCTGATCTGGCTGCCGCTGGCCGGCGTGGCCAGCAACGTGCTGTGGATGAACCGCCGCCGGGAGAAGCTGGCCCAGGCCGCCGCCGCGGCGGCCGAGCAGGGCTGACACCCGCGGGCGGCGCCCGTGCCCGCGAGCGGGATCAGTTCTTCCAGAAGCTGAACAGGTACCGGCCGAGCGTCGCGTAGTCCTGGTCCACGCCGAACAGGCCCATCAGGCCGTGGACGATCCCGAAGAAGAACTGGTTCACCGAGGGCTGCCACAGCAGCGCGAACACCGCGAGCATCCCGTACGGCGCGAACGGCTCGATCGCGCGCCGGGTCTTGTACGACAGCCAGGGCTCGACGATCCCGTAGCCGTCCAGTCCGGGCACCGGCAGCAGGTTCAGCACCGCCGCGCTCAGCTGGAGGAAGCCGAGGAAGCCCAGCGCGCCGGAGAACGGCGAGATGATCAGCTCGTAGCCGTTCCAGTACGCGTGCACGCTCGGGTCGTCCAGCCAGCCCGCGCCGATCGGGATCAGCAGCGCCGCCGCGATGAGCAGGTTGACCAGCGGTCCGGCCGCCGAGATCAGGCTGTGCTTGAGCCGGCCCTGGATCCGGTGCCGCTCGATCCAGACCGAGCCGCCGGGCAGGCCGATGCCGCCGAGGATCACGAAGACGATCGGCAGCACGAAGCTGAGCAGCACGTTGGCGTACTTCAGCGGGTTGAGCGTGAGGTAGCCCTTGGCGCCGACGGTGATGTCGCCGCCGTGCAGCGCGGTGCGCGCGTGGGCGTACTCGTGCAGGCAGAGCGAGACCATCCAGCCCGCGACCACGAACAGGAACACCCCGAACGAGGCGTTGCCGTAGCCCTGGTACACCGCCCAGCCGGAGGTGCCGAGGACGGCGAGGAGCACCCAGAACACCGGGCTGATCCGGCGGTCCTCGCTGCGGGAGCGCGGCGTGGCGGCGAAGGTCATGGTGTGGGTGCTCCGTGGCAGGGGAAGAGGGGCGGGTGCTGGCCGGGGTCGATCATGCCGGGCGGGCCGGTGACCGGACAAGCCGTTCCGGGTGAACGTCCGGGCGAACGGTGGCGTTCCACCCTACGGTGCCGCGGCCCGGGGTGGGGTCGCCGCGGCCCGGGGTGGGCCGCCGCGACCGGGGGCGGGCGGGGCCCGCGGACGGGCCCAGCACAATTGTGCGGCCCTTCCCCCGCCGATCGACCAGAATGGCCCGGTGTACTTCGGCATTCTCGGGACGACGACGGCCCACCACGACGACGGCACCCCGGTAGCGATCGGCGGCGCCCGGCTGCGGGCCCTGCTCACCGCCCTGGCCCTGCGGCAGGGCCGGCCGGTGCCGGCCGACCTGCTGGTGGACGAGGTGTGGGAGGCCGAGCCGCCGCTGGACTCCTCCGCCGCGCTCCAGACCCTGGTCGGCCGGCTGCGCCGGACCATCGGCCGGGACGAGGTCGGCTCCGGCCCGGCCGGGTACTGGCTGACCGGAGCGGCCACCGACCTCGCCGACTTCCAGCGGCTGACCGGCGAGGGCCGCCGCGCCCTGGACGCCGGGGACGACGCGCTCGCCGCCGAGCGGCTGCGCGCCGCCCTGGCGCTGTGGCGCGGCCCGGCGCTGGCCGACCTGCCGGACCGCACCGGCCCGGCCGTCCGGCTGGAGGCCCAGCGGGAGGAGGCGCGCCGCCACCGGATCACCGCCGACCTCGGCCTCGGCCGGGCCGCCGAGCTGGTCGCCGAACTGGCCGAGCTGTGCGAACGGCAGCCGCTGGACGAGCCGTTGCAGCTGCTGATGATCCGGGCGCTGCACGAGAGCGGGCGGACGGCCGAGGCGCTGCGCCACTACGAGCGGACCAGGCGCGCGCTGGCGGAGGAGCTCGGCGTCGACCCCGGGCGCGGACTCCGTTCCCTGTACGCCGAGTTGCTCGCACCGGAGAAGCCGCTGGCCCCGGAGAAACCGGAGGGGCCGGAGAAGCCGGGGGCGTCGATGGCGCCCGGGACGCCCGGCGTGGCGCCGCACCCGCCCGCCCCGGAGCCCGCCCGAACCGTTCCCGCCGCCACCCCCGCCGTCGCCCCCGCGCCCCAACCCCCGCGCCCCGGCGGCAACTTGCGCGGGCGCCTGACCAGCTTCGTCGGCCGCGAGGACGATCTCACGCTCCTGCGCGGCATGCTGACGGACCGTCGGCTGGTGACCCTGACCGGCCCCGGCGGCTCCGGCAAGACCAGCCTGTCGACCGAGGCCGGCCGCGCCGAGCAGTCCGCGGGCGGCTGGCCGGACGGCGTCTGGGTGGCCGAACTCGCCCCGCTGGAGAGCCCGGGCGCGGTGCCCGCCGCCGTGGTCTCCGCACTCGGCCTGCGCGAGATCGTGCTGCACAGCACCAGCATGGTCGCCGAGGTGATCGAGAAGCGGGCCGAGGACCCGGTGCGGCGGCTGGTCGAGCACTGCCGCCACCGCCGCATGCTGCTCGTCCTGGACAACTGCGAGCACCTGATCCAGGCCGCCGCCGACCTCGTCGACGTGCTGCTCGCCGACTGCCCCGGGCTGACGGTGCTCGCCACCAGCCGCGAGCCGCTGGGCGTCCCCGGGGAGACGGTGCTGCCGGTCGAACCGCTGCCGGACCCGGTCGCGCTGCGGCTGTTCGCCGAACGCGCGGCGACCGCCCGTCCCGGCTTCGACCCGCTCGGCGACCCGGAGTCCTGCGCCGAGATCTGCCGCCGGCTGGACGGGCTGCCGCTGGCCATCGAGCTGGCCGCGGCCCGGCTGCGGGTGATGACCCCGCGCCAGATAGCCGACCGGCTGGACGGCCGGTTCGCGCTGCTCACCGCGGGCAGCCGCACCCTGCTGCCGCGCCAGCAGACGCTGCGCGCGGTGGTCGACTGGAGCTGGGACCTGCTGGGCAAGCGGGAGCGGGCGGTGCTGCGCCGGCTCTCGGTGTTCGCGGGCGGCTGGCAGCTGGAGGACGCCGAGGCGGTCTGCGCCGACGGCGTCGAGGTGGCTCCCGGCGAGGTCGCCGACCTGCTGCTGTCGCTGGTCGACAAGTCCCTGCTGGTGGCCGACCTGGACGGGGCCAGCCTGCCGCGCTACCGGATGCTGGAGACCATCCACGAGTACGCGACGGAGCGCCTCGCCGGGTCCGCCGCCGAGCGCGCCGCCACCGAGGCCCGCCACCTGGCGCACTTCCGCGCCATCATCTCCGTCTCCGACGCGCAGATCCACGGCCCCCGGCAGCTGCACTGGCTGGCCGTGCTGGAACGCGAGCAGGACAACATCCGGACGGCGCTGCGCCGGGCGATCGACCTGCGGGACGAGGACCAGGCGCTGCTGCTGACCCTCGGCATGAGCTGGTACTGGTCGCTGCGCGGGTTCAGCATGGAGGCGCGCACCTGGTACGACGCGGTCGCCGCGCTCGGCCCGGACCCGTTCGGCCCGGACTCCCCGCCGCCCGTGCCGCTGGAGCGCAGCGTGTTCCGCTACGACCTGCCGCTGCCCACGGGGGTGGTCGAGGAGGCCCGCCGACTGCTCGCGATGTACCGGCTGATCGGGCTGTTCGAGGGCAACCTGGACGTCCTCGGCGACCCGGCGGCGGTCGAGACCGCCCAGCGGCTGCTGGACGCCTACAACCCCGACGCCCGCGCCTCGGACCTGCCGCAGGCCTACCGCTTCCCGGGGCTGATGCGGGTGTTCGGCGCCTTCCTGGCCGGCCGCCCGGACATGATGAAGCAGCTGATCGACGATGCGGTTCGGGGCTGCGAGCAGTACGGCGAGGTGAGCGACCTGGCGTTCATCCTGCAGGTGCGGGCCAGGATGATGAACGACTGGCCGAGCGGTGCGGAGCAGAGCATCGTGGACGGCGAGCGCTCGCTGGAGCTGTACGAGCGGTCGGGCGACCTGTGGGGGATCTCCCAGGCGCTGTCCGCGCACGGCGAGTCGCTGGCCAACCGGGGCGAGGCCGAGGCCGCCGCCGCGGCCTACGGCCGGGCGATCGAGCTGGTCGAGGAGCTGGGGGCGCCGCAGGAGCTGCCGATCCTGCGGGTGAACCTGGGCACCGCCCTGCTGGAGCAGGACATGGACCGCGGCGAGCGGGTCATCCGGGAGGCGCTGGCCTCGATCGGGACCCCGGGCCTCAACCAGTCCACCACCGGGGCGCTGATGTTCGGCCACCTGACGCTCTGCGGCCTCCACGCCCATCGCGGCGAGTTCGCGCGGGCGCTGGCCGAGCTGGACCGGCTGGACGCCGTCCGGGTCGGCGGCTTCGCGCCGAGCCTGGTGACCGGGATGCTGCTGAGCTCCCGCGGCTGGATCGTCGCCAGGGCGGGGGATCCGGAGGCGGGGCTCGGGCTGCTGCGCGACGGCTGGCGGCAGCTGCGGGCGGTGACGGCCGCGAGCGGCTTCGCCGAGCACATGACGGTCCTGGTGGTGCCCGCGGTGGCGGCGGTGCTGGGCGGCTTCGTCGAGCGGGACGGGGACCTGGAGCGGGCCCGGACGGCGGCCGTGCTGCTCGCCGCGCACGGCGGGCTGAACGGCCCCAAGGGCGGCTTCCTGGACCGGGCCGAGCGTGCGCGCGCGGAGTCCCTCCTGCGGGAGCGGCTGGGCGGGGCCGGGTACGAGGAGGCCAGGGCCGGCGGGGTCGGGATGACCCAGGAGCAGGTCTTCGAGCTGCTGCAGGGGCTGATCGGCTAGCCCGCGCGATCGGCGCGATCGGCGCGATCGGCGCGAACGGCGGGCCGACGCGGCGGGTCGGCACGGTGGGCCCGCGCGGCCGGTGCCCGTCCCCTGGTCACCGGCCGCGCGGGCCCGTACGGCAGCCGGCGCCTGTCCCGGGCGTCCGGCCGTCCTGTCCGTCGGCCCCCGCTCTCCCGCGGGGAGGGCCGACGGTGGCTGCGGGGTCAGGTCCGCTTGCGGAAGCGGGCGACCGCGAGCGGCGCGAAGACCGCGGTGACGGCGGCCGACCAGATCAGCACGATCATCACCGGGTGGGCCACCGCGCCCTCGCCGTTGAGCAGGGAACGGGAGGCGTCGGCCAGAGCCGACAGCGGGTTGATCTTGGTGAAGGACTGCAGCCAGCCCGGCATGGTGTCGGTCCGGGCGAAGATCGAGCTGCCGAACTGCATCGGCATCAGGACCAGCATGGCCACGCCCTGGACGGCCTGGGCGCTGCGCAGGGCCATGCCCAGCAGCATCGAGATCCAGACGATCGACATGCCGAACAGCAGGGCCAGGCCGATGGTGGCCAGCACCTCCAGCGGGCCGGTCTTCACCTCGAAGCCGATGCACATCGCGAAGCCGATCAGGATCGCGAAGGAGAGCAGCCCGCGGAGGGTCTCGGCGGCGAGCTTGGAGAGCAGCACCGAGGCCCGGCCGATCGGCAGGGTGCGGAAGCGGTCCATCACGCCGGTCTGGAAGTCGCTGTTGAGGCCGGTGCCGACGGCCATCGCGAGGGTGAGGCCGGTCTGCCCGAGCAGGCCCGGGATCAGGTACTGCTTGTAGGTGTCCTGGTCGCCGGCCATCGCGCCGCCGAAGACGTAGACGAACAGCACGGTGAAGATGATCGGCATCAGCACGGCGTCGAACATCGACTCCGGGTCGGCCTTGATCCGCATCAGGTTGCGCCTGGTCAGCGCGCCGACGTGGCGCAGCGTGCCGGTGAGCCCGATCCGGCTGTCCTCCACCCGGGAGGGGGCGAGCGTGGCGGTGGTCATGCGACGGGCTCCTTGGCGAGGCTGGGGGCGGGCTCCGCGGCGGTCGCGGGCTTGCCGGTGATGGCGAGGAAGACCTCGTCCAGGCTGGGCACCTTGGTGTCGATGCCGGCGATCGCGAAGCCGCGGGTGCCGAGGGCCCCGATCACCGCGGTCAGCTGCGCGTCGTCGGTGATCGGCACCGCGAGCAGCCCGGTGTCGGCGGAGACGGTGGCGTTGCCGATGCCGGTGTCCCGCAGGCAGCGGGCCATGTCCGGCAGCTCGGCCGGGTCGGTGGGGCGCACCTGGAGGGTCTGGCCGCCGACCTTGGCCTTCAGCTCGGAGACGGCGCCGTTGGCGATCACCCGGCCGCGGTCGATGACGGTCAGCTCGTTCGCGAGCTGCTCCGCCTCCTCCATGTACTGGGTGGTCAGCAGCACGGTGGTGCCCTCGGAGACCATCCGCTGCACCTCGTCCCAGACCTCGTTGCGGGTGCGCGGGTCCAGGCCGGTGGTGGGCTCGTCCAGGTAGAGCACCCGGGGGCGGCCGATCATGCTGGCGGCCAGGTCGAGGCGGCGGCGCATGCCGCCGGAGTAGGTCTTGGCGGTCCGCTTGGCCGCCTCGGTGAGCGAGAAGCGCTCCAGCAGCTCGGCCGCCCGGGCCCTGGCCTCGCGGCGGGAGAGGTCCAGCAGCCGGCCGATGAGGTAGAGGTTCTCGTACCCGGAGAGCAGCTCGTCCACGGAGGCGTACTGGCCGGTGAGGCCGATCGTGCGGCGCAGCTGCTTGGGCTGGCGCAGCACGTCGTAGCCGCCGACGTACGCGGTGCCGGCGTCCGGCTTGATCAGGGTGGAGAGGACGCGCACCAGGGTGGTCTTGCCCGCGCCGTTGGGGCCGAGCAGGGCCAGGACGGTGCCCTCCCGGACGCTGAGGTCGACCCCGTCGAGGGCCTTGGTCTCGCCGAAGTGCTTGACGATGCCCTGCACCTCCACGGCGTTTCCGGAGGTGGTTCCCCGGTCGTTCGGGGCTGTCGCGATTCGTGTCATGCCCCCAGGCTGCCCGGCCCCGCTGTCAGCCCCCTGTCGCCCCCGGCCGCCCACTGTCACGCCGCTGTCAGCGGCCGCCGGCCCCCGCGCGACGGCTCCGGTGCCGGTCCCGGGTACGGCCGCGGCCCCGCTCCGGACCGGAGCGGGGCCGCGGGGGAGCGGGCGTCAGTGGAAGCTGTGCTCCGGGGCCGGGAAGGTGCCGGTGCGCACGTCCTCGGCGTAGGCGCGGGCGGCGTCGCCGAGGACGGTCCGCAGGTCGGCGTACTGCTTGACGAACTTGGGCACCCGGCCGGCCGTCATGCCGGCCATGTCGGTCCAGACCAGCACCTGGGCGTCGGTGTCCGGCCCGCCGCCGATGCCGACGGTCGGGATCGCCAGCTGCTCGGTGACCTGGGCGGCCAGCTCGGCCGGTACGGCCTCGAGGACCACCGCGAAGGCGCCCGACTGCTGGACGGCCTTGGCGTCGCGCAGCAGCTGGTGCGCGGCCTCGTCGCCGCGGCCCTGGACCGGGTAGCCGCCGAGGGCGTGCACGGACTGCGGGGTGAGGCCGATGTGGGCCATCACCGGGACGCCGGCCTCGACCAGCAGCTCGATCGAGCGGGCGCTGCGCTCCCCGCCCTCCAGCTTGACCGCGCCGACCCCGGCTTCCTTCATCAGCCGGGCCGCGTTGTGCATGGCCTGGGCGGGGGACTCCTGGTACGAGCCGAACGGCAGGTCGGCGACGATCATGGCCCGCTTGGTGCCGCGGACGACGGCGGCGGAGAGCATCACCATCTGATCCATGGTCACCGGGACGGTGGTCTCGTAGCCGAGGTGGCAGTTGCCCGCCGAGTCGCCGACCAGCAGCACCGGGATGCCGGCCTCGTCGAACACGCCCGCGGTGAGGGCGTCGTAGGCGGTGAGCATCGACCACTTCTCGCCGCGCTGCTTGGCTGCGGCGAGGTCGCGGACGGTGACGCGGCGGTTGGTGACCCCGCCGTAGAGGGTGGCGGTCGACGCCTGGTTCTGGGCAGGCGAAGGCGTAGAAGCGTTCATCGAACGGACTCCTGAAGGGTTGTCGTCTCGTGGCGCCGTACGGCGTCCCCGGATCACCTCCATGCTTGCACGCCCCGGCTCCGGCGCAAAGAGGGGTGCGTTCGCCGCGGTGCGATCCACGCCACACCCGGTGCGATCCACGCCACACCCGGTGCGGTCCACGCCGTGTCCGGGCGTGCGGGCGGGCCCGCGCCGGGGCGTGCGGGCCGTGGGCGCCGGGGCGCGCGGGAGGCCCCCGAATTTGCCTGCTCTTTACGAAACGGGTTCGTCTCGTATCGTATCGCCCGCTACTCTGGTGCGGGGGGTTACGAGACGCATTCGGCTCGGAATTGCCCGCCAGTGTCACACCACCACGGACGGGAAGACCAATGACCACCGCAGCCGCGCCACCCCGCGTGCCGGAAGCCATCCACCGTCGACGCTGGGCGATCCTCGGCACCCTGCTGCTCGCCCTGCTCGTCGTCGTGCTCGACAACTCGATCCTCAACGTCGCGATGAAGACCATCGCGACCCCGGCGCCGGTCGGCCTCGGAGCCACCCAGAGCGACCTGGAATGGTCGATCAACTCCTACACCCTGGTCTTCGCCGGCCTGCTCTTCACCTCCGGCCTGCTCGGCGACCGGTTCGGCCGCAAGCGCGCGCTGCTGGCCGGCATGACGGTCTTCGGCATAGCCTCGCTGCTGTCCGCGATGGCCGCCTCGCCCGGTGAACTCATCGGCTACCGCGCCCTGATGGGCGTCGGCGGCGCGCTCGCGATGCCCGCCACGCTGGCGATCATCATGAACGTCTTCGAGCGCTCCGAGCAGCCCAAGGCGATCGGGATCTGGGCCGGTGCGGTCGGCCTGGCCATCGCCATCGGCCCGATCACCGGCGGCCTGCTGATCGAACACTTCTGGTGGGGCTCGGTCTTCCTGGTCAACGTCCCGATCGTGGTCGTCGCGGTGATCGCGATGGTGGTGCTGGTCCCCGAGTCCAAGGACCCCAACCCGGGCCGGATGGACCCGGTCGGCGTGCTGCTGTCGATCATCGGCCTGGTCGCGCTGATCTTCGGCATCATCAAGGGCGGCGAGCTGGCCGACTTCACCGCGGTCGAGGCCTGGGCACCCACCCTGGTCGGCGTGCTCGCGCTGGTCGCCTTCGTCTGGTTCGAACGCCGCACCGCGTACCCCGCGCTGGACATCAGCTGGTTCCGCAACAAGGTGTTCAGCGCCTCCGTGGTGGTCGTCGGCGTGATCTTCTTCGCGCTGATGGGCGTCTCCTTCTTCGGCGTCTTCTACATCCAGAGCGTGCGCGGTTACAGCGCGCTCCAGGCCGGTGTGCTGATGCTGCCGCTGGCCGCCGCCCAGCTGGTGTTCGCCCCGCGGGCCCGGCTGGTGGTCGACCGCCTCGGCGTCGCCGCCACCGCCGCCGGCGGCATGCTGCTGGTCGCGGCCGGCTTCGTGGGCTACGTCGTGCTGACCGCCACCACCCCGATCTGGGTGCTGGTCCTGCTCGGCCTGGTGATGGGCGCCGGCATGGCGCACGTCATGCCGCCGGTCACCGTCGCGATCATGGCCTCGCTGCCCCGGGAGAAGGCCGGTGCCGGTTCGGCCGTCAACAACACCTTCCGCCAGGTCGGCGGCTCGCTCGGGGTCGCCGTGCTCGGCGCGGTGCTCTCCACCGTCTACCGCGACGGGATGGCCGACACCCTCACCCACCTGCCCGAGGGGCTGCGCGACAAGGCCGGCGAGTCGCTGGAGGCCACCCTGGCGATCGCCGGCCGGATCCCCGGCGGCGAGGCGCTGGTCACCCCCGCCAACGACTCCTTCATCCACGCCATGCACGTGGTGGCCTCGCTCTCGGTGGGCGTCTCGGTGATCGGCGCCGCCGTCGCCTGGTTCCTGCTGCCGCGCCGTTCGGCGGCCCCCGCCGGCCCGGCCGGCCCGGCCCCCGAGCAGCACGGCCGGGAGCGGGAGGCCGCGGCCGCGGACGCCTGACCGGCGGCCGCGTCGCACGCGACTGAGTGACAATGGCCCTGTCACCCGGGTACGCCCGGGCGGCAGGGCCTCGGTCCGGGCAGGCCCCCGCCCGGACCCACCGGGGAACACCCCACGGCGCCCGGGCGACCGGGGGCGAGCAAGGGAGAGACAGCGGGGATGAAGACGGACGCGCCGACCGCCGACACCGGGCAGCACTGCGCGGAGGTGCGCCGTGGCCGGCCCCGCAGCGAGGCCGCCGAGCAGGCCATCTTCCGGGCCGTCGAGGACCTGATGGCCGGCGGCACCGCGCTGTCCGAGCTCACCATCGAGGGCATCGCCGCGGCCGGCGGCGTCGGCAAGGCCACCATCTACCGGCGCTGGCCCAACAAGGAGGCCCTGCTGGTCGACGTGGTCAGCCGGCTGGAGGAGCCGCTGCCGGAGCCCACCGGCGCCGGCGCCCGGGCCGACCTGATCGCCCTGGTGGACCACGTGCGCCGGCGCGGGCTGGCCAAGCGCACCCGCTGGGTGCTCAAAGCCGCCCTCGGCCAGATGCAGACCCTGCCCGAGCTGTACTCCGCCTACCGGGACCGGGTGATCAAGCCGCGCCGGGAGGTCGGCTTCCGGCTGATCCGCCAGGCCGTCGCCGAGGGCGTGATCCGCGACGACCTCGACCTGGACCTGCTCAACGACCTGCTGATGGGGCCGATCCTCTACCGCAGCATCCTGTGGGACGACTCCGACCTGGAGGACCCGGACCTCGCCCGCAAGCTGGTCGACTCGATGCTCGAAGGCCTCGCGCCCCGCCGGACACCCCACTGACCGGCCCACCGCCCGGCCCGCCCGGCAACCCGCCGCCCGGCCCGGCCCGGGCCCCGGACGTGGCCTCGCTCACCAAACCGGGCCACGCCGGAACCCGCTCAGCGGGCCCGACGTCTGTCCCGGCATAGGCTGAGCCGGGTATCCGATCAAACCGGCACCGGCCCGGTCGTGCCCGCACCTTCGGCGGGCGCACCCCGGGACGGCGACGGCACGAGCGACGGGAGCCACCACATGGCGCAGGCGGACAGGACCGAGCGGATGTCGACCCCCGAGGACGGCACCGACGGCCCGGCCCCCGCGGCGCGTCGCGGCGGCTTCCTCGGCCTGCGCCAGTGGGGCCGGGACGCCCGCGGCAGCAGCACCTGGCGGCGCGGCCTGGTGGTCGCCGCGCTGGCCGTGCTCACCGCCGCGCTGCTCGCCTTCCACGCCGAGGTGCCCAACAGCGTCGGCAACCTCGGCAGCCTGCTGGAGACCTTCCTGCCCTGGCTGGGCCTGGCCGTCCCGGTGCTGCTGGTGCCCGCGCTGCTGCGCCGCTCCGCCACCGCGCTGCTCGCCCTGCTGCTGCCCGTCGTGCTGTGGGTCAACCTGTTCGGCGGCCTGCTGACCGACAAGAGCGGCGGCAAGGGCGACTGGACGGTGGTCAGCCACAACGTCGCCGCCGCCAACACCGACGTGCCGGGCACCGTCCGCACCCTGGTGGACTCCGGCGCCCAGATCGTCGCCCTGCAGGAGCTGGCCGGCCGGCAGCTGCGCTCGTACGAGACCGGGCTGGCCGACGCCTACCCGCACCACACGGTGGAGGGCACGGTCGGCCTCTGGTCGAAGTACCCGATCGCCGACGTCTCCCCGGTGGACCTGAGGATGGGCTGGACCCGGGCCTTCCGGGCCGAGGTCACCACCCCGCAGGGCCCGGTCGCGGTGTACGTGGCGCACCTGCCCTCGGTGCGGCTGAAGGCCGAGGGCGGCTTCACCGTCAACCAGCGGGACGTCAGCGCGCAGGCGCTCGGCGACGCGATCCAGGCCGAGCCCCTGAAGAAGGTCCTGCTGCTCGGCGACCTCAACGGCACCATGAACGACCGCAGCCTGGCGCCGGTCACCTCGCAGATGCGCTCGGCCCAGGGCGCCGCCGGGGACGGCTTCGGCTTCAGCTGGCCGGCCGCCTTCCCGATGGCCCGGATCGACCAGATCATGAGCAAGGGCGGGCTCCAGCCGGTCGACTCCCGCACCCTGTCCAGGGACGGCAGCGACCACCTCCCGGTGGCCGCCACCTACCGGTTCGGGTAGGGGGACCGTCCTGCCGACCGGCTCGGGTCGGGGACGCCCCAGGGCGTGTCTGACAATTCCCGCCGGGCGTGCGACGCCGGGGCACGCACCTCGCCGCGTTGTCGTCGGTCGCCAATGCTCCGCAGTGGCTCCCTC
>NZ_JBSFWR010000129.1:0-20416 GCF_053594915.1 Kitasatospora sp. NPDC002543
CGTAGAGCTGCCGAGTGCGGATCGTCTGCGCGGGGCACCTGGCCTGGCTACTCCCACGGATTCAGAGACTGGCCACGCCCGCTCGGATTTCCGCGATGGTGACCACGCTGAGCAGGCCCGGGGCCGACACCGCCGGGCCCACGCGACGACCTCAGCGGCCTGCCTCGTCCATGTGGTCAGCCCGACCGGCCCGAACGCCGGTGCCGGATCAACTGGTTGGCGACGCCAAGCGCCATCACGACGGGCACCGACAGGACGAGCCACAGCGCGGTGCCGGCCTCGCCGCCGATCAGGGTGGTGAAGTTGGCCAGGATCAGCCAGATCGCGCCGGCGATGCCGAGCGCGCCCAGCACGGGGGCGATCACCGTGTTCCACACCCGGGTGTCCAGGCGCCGGCGGCGGAAGAACACCACCACCGACACCGAGGTCAGCAGGTAGAGCAGCATCATCGCCAGGACGGCGAGCCCGCTGAACCAGGAGAACAGGGTGAGCACCGGGTCCTTGCCGGCCACCGCGAAGGGCACGACCAGCAGCACGGCGATCGCGGTCTGCACCCGGCCGGCCGCCGCCGGGGCGTGCCGGCGGTTCAACCGGCAGAGGGCGGCAGGCAGTTGGTGGTCCCGGCCGAGGCAGAACAGGTAGCGGCTGGCGGAGTTGTGGAAGGTCAGCACGCCGGCGAACAGCGAGGTGGCCAGGAGGACCGGCAGGACGCCGCCGAGCCAGCCGCCGAACAGGTCGGTGACGGGGGCGAACACGAAGCCGGCCGAGTCCCCGGCGGCCAGCGCCTTCCGCGCCGCCTCGGGCGCCTTGTCGGCACCGTAGGCCGAGATCAGCATCCAGGAGGTGAGGGCGAAGAAGCCGGTGACCACGACCACCGAGAGGTAGGTGGCCCGGGGCACCGTCTTCTTGGGTTCCCTCGCCTCCTCGCCGTAGATGGCGGTGGCCTCGAAGCCGAACATCGAGGCCAGGGCGAACATCACGGCGACGCCCGGCGCGCCCTGGAGGGCGGCCGACGGGGAGAAGGCGGCGGCCACCCCGAGGCCCTCCGGCCCGCCGCCCTTGACGAGGGTGACGACGCCGAAGAGCGCCAGGATGCTGAACTCGGCGAGCACGAAGGCGGCCAGCACCTTCGCGCCCATCTCGATGCCCAGGGCGCCGAGGACCTGCACCACGGCCATGGTGGCCAGCGTGTAGACCCACCAGGGGAGGTGCAGCGGGGTGTGGTCGGCGACCAGCCCGCTGACGATCGAGCCGTACAGGCCGTACATGCCCGCCTGGATGACGCAGTAGGCGAACAGGGCGACGGCCGCGCTGCCCGCGCCGGCGGCCCGGCCGAGGCCGGTGCCGATGTACGTGTAGAAGGCTCCGGCGTCCACGACGTGCCGGCCCATGGCGATGAACCCGACGGAGAAGAGCAGGATCACCGCCCCGGCCACCACGTAGGCCGCGGGGGTGCCGGAGCCGTTGCCGAGGGCGACGGAGATCGGGGCGGCCCCGGCGATGCCGGTCAGCGGGGCCTGTCCGGACAGGACGAAGAAGAGGATGCCCAGGACACCCAGGGCGTTGGGTTTGAGCGTGGTCGCGGTGGGGGCGTCCCGCTCGGTCCGTTCGGAGGACGTCGTCCGACTGTCCACACGGATCACCTGCCAGTTTGGAGTGGGGGGAGGTCGTTTAAGGTCAAACGAGTTGCCTCATCGTGGGGCGCGTCCAGGCGTTTGACAAGGGGTCGGGAGACGGGAGATCCCGGCCCTCACGCGCACCCGGCCGCACCCGGCGACACCCGGCCGTACCCGGGGCATCCGGCCGTACCCGGCCGTTCCCGGCGGCAGCGCCCAGCAGCGGCGCGCGCCCGTCAGCGCTCGTCCGGCTCCTCGGCCAGCCCGGCCAGCAGGCCCCGGAGCTCCACCAGCGCCTCCTCGGTGACGTCCCGCTCGCCGAACACCAGCTGGTGCAGCACCAGGCCCTCCAACGCGGCGAAGACCAGCCTGGACATGCCGCGGCTCACCGGCCCGGGCAGGATCCGGCCCAGCTCGCTGCGGCTGGCCTCGAAGTACTCCTCGTAGAGGCCGCGCAGGTGCGGCAGCAGCTCGGGCCGTCGGCGGGCCTCCAGCAGCAGCTCGTACTGGAAGGCCTGCACCTCGGGACCGGACTCCACCATGTCCGCGAGACCGGTGGCGAACTCCGTCGCCGGGCCCGCGCCGACGCCGAGCGCGCTGACGCTCAGCGAGGAGCGGATGGCGTGGGTCAGCGCCTCCTCGATCAGCGCGTCCCGCGAGCCGAAGTAGTGCACGACGAGCCCGTGGGTGACCCCGGCCTCCTGGGCGACGGCCCGGTAGGTGAGCTTGCGCAGGCCGCCCCGGGCCACCACGCGCACCGCGGCGTCCAGCAGGGCCGTCCGTCCCGTCCCGTAGTTCGTCACGCGCTTGCGGGGGCTGCGCTCGACGGCAGGCTTGACGGGATCGCTCATGTGATCGACCCTACCGGGGCGCACCGGTCAGCGCTTCGGGGGCCTGATGCCGCGGAACTCCCAGTCCCCGCCCAGGGCGGTGGACAGCACCTCCTCCGACTCGGTGGGCTGCGCGCCCACGTCGGCGCGGATCGGGGTCGGGCCGGTGACGATGCGGTTGGCAAGCCGGCCGAGGCCCTCCACCTCCACCTCCACGACGTCCCCCGGCCGCACCGGACGGGAGTTGGCCGGGGTCCCGGACAGCAGCACGTCGCCGGGGTACAGGGTGATGGTGCGGGCGATGTCGGCGACGAGGTAGTGCATGTCCCAGGTCATCTCGTCGGTGGAGCCGTCCTGGACGACCTCGCCGTTGACGTACGTCCGCAGCCGCTTGCCGCGGAAGTCCCAGTCGGTGACCAGCCCGGGGCCGAGCGGGCACAGCGTGTCGGAGCCCTTGACCCGGAGCATGGAGCCGGCGTCGGTGTCCCGGAAGTCGTGCAGGCCGTAGTCGTTGGCCACGGTGTAGCCGGCGATGTACTCCCCCGCCTCGGCCGGGGCGATGTTGCGCGCGGTGCGGCCGATGACGATGGCGACCTCGCCCTCGTAGTTGAGCCACTTGCAGCCCTCGGGGCGGACGACCGCGCCCCGGTGGGAGTTGAGCGCGGAGGTCGGCTTGTGGAAGTACGTGGGGGTGTCCGGCAGGGCGATCCGGAACTCGTCCACCCGGCTGCGGTGGTTGAGGTGGACGGCGATCACCTTGGAGGGGACGACCGGCGGCAGGTGGTGGGCGTCCTCGATCGCGACGCGGCGGCCGTCGCCGGCGACCAGTTCGTCGCCCTCGCGCACGGTCTGGACGGCGGCGCCGTCGAGGAGGATGCGGCGGTACTCGGGCATGGCGGGGCCTTTCTAGACCGGGCTGTGGGGGTTGCGGGGGCCGGCGGGCGCGGGCAGTCCGGCGCCCGTCCAGCCGTTGTCGGGGCGGTCGAACCAGAGGTGGACCTGACCTGTGCCGATCGAGTTCTCGTACTCGCCGTACTGGCGCGCGGGAGCGGTGCAGGCCCGCTCGCCGAGGGCGCCGGCCATCATCAGGTAGTGGAAGAAGCGGGCCTCGGGCCGGTACCGCCAGAACTCGTCCATGGTGTCCAGCACCCGGTCGTGGCGGCCCTCCTTGAACCAGGCGATCCGCTCCTCGTCGGCGGCCCGCGCCTCGGGGGTGAAGATGTGCGACGGGTCACCGGACTCGTGGTCGCGCAGCTCGCGCAGCGGCCAGAAGGTGTGGGACAGGGCGCCGGAGGCGATCAGGAGCACCCGTCGGCCCGGGGTGGCGGCGATGCCGTCGGCCAGGGCGCGGCCGAGCCGCAGGTGGTCCTCCATGTCGCCGGTCTGGCAGACGCCGATGGTCACCCAGCGCTTGCCGGGCAGGCCCTCGCCGAGGAACTTCCAGAGGTTGATGGTGGCGTAGTAGACCGGCAGGTACGCGTCGTCGATCGGGGTGATCCAGGTGCCGTGCCGGTCGGCGAACGAGGCGATGCTGCGGGCGAGTTCGGGATCCCCGGGGTAGTCGTAGGGCATCCGGCACATTCCGCGCGGCAGCTCCTCGGAGGTGAACAGCCCGGCCCGGCGGTGCTGGGCGGTGACGACGAACTCGACGGTGGTCGCCCAGTGGGAGTCCAGCACGACGACGGTGTCGTAGTCCGCCCGGGCGAAGACGTCCTCGCGCAGCTGCCGCAGGCCGGTGACGAGGGTGATCTCCTTGCCCTCGTTCAGCCGGAGCCTGGTCTCCTCGGGCAGCACGATGGTGGGGACGTGGGCGAGCAGCCCGGCCCCGACGATCTCACCCATGGCCGTTCCAGCCCTTCGGCGAGGTGACGGTGTTCTTGAGGTCGCAGTAGAAGTCGAAGCTCCAGGTGCCGCCCTCGCGGCCGACGCCCGAGTGCCGGGAGCCGCCGAACGGGGCCCGGAGGTCGCGGACGAAGAAGCAGTTGACCCAGACGGTGCCCGCCACCAGCCGCGCGGTGACGCGCCGGGCGCGCTCCCGGTCGCCGGTGGCCAGGGTGGCCGCCAGCCCGAAGCGGGTGTCGTTGGCCAGCCGGACGGCCTCCTCCTCGTCGCGGAAGGTCTGCAGGGTCAGCACGGGGCCGAAGACCTCCTCCTGGACGATCTCCGAGTCCTGGGCGACGTCGGCGAGCAGGGTCGGCGCGTAGTACTGGCCGTCCTCCCGGCGGTGGCCGCCGATCACGGCGCGGGCACCGGCCTTCACGGCCCGCTGCACGAAGCCGTCGATCTTCTCCAGCTGGCGGGGGTGGATGGTGGGGCCGATGTCGGTCGCCTCGTCGCGCGGGTCGCCCTGCACGAGGCCCGCGGCCCGGGCGACGAAGCGGCGGGTGAACTCCTCGGCGACGCCCTCCTCGACCAGCAGCCGGGTGGCGGCCAGGCAGACCTGCCCGGCGTTGTCGTACTGCTCCACCGCGAGGTCGACGGCGAGGTCGAGGTCGGCGTCGGCGAAGACCAGCAGCGGGGACTTGCCGCCCAGTTCGAGGCTGAGCGGGGTGAGGTTGGCGGCGGCCGAGGCGGCGATGTGCCGGGCCGTCGGGACGGACCCGGTGAAGCTGATCCGGCGCACGTCCGGGTGCCCGGTGAGGGCGTCGCCGATCTCGGAGCCGTAGCCCTGCACCACGTTGAGGACGCCGGCCGGCAGCCCCGCCTCGGCGGCGATGTCGGCGAGCAGCGAGGCCGTCAGCGGCGACCACTCGGCCGGCTTGAGGACGACGCTGTTGCCGGCCGCCAGCGCCGGGGCGACCTTCCAGGTGGCCAGCATCAGCGGCGCGTTCCACGGGGTGATCAGCACGCAGGGGCCGGCCGGGTCCCAGCTGACGTGGTTGGTGTGGCCGCGGGTGTCGAAGTCCTCGTGGCCGAGGCGCAGCAGCCAGTCGGCGAAGAACCGGAAGTTGTGCGCGACCCGGGGCATCACGCCACGCCGGTGCGAGCGCAGCAGGGCGCCGTTGTCGGCCGTCTCCACGACGGCCAGCTCCTCCAGCCGGCGTTCCACGCCGTCGGCGATCGCGTGCAGAACGCGGGCCCGCTCCTCGCGCGGGGTGGCCGCCCAGCCGGGGAAGGCCGCCTTGGCGGCGGCGACCGCGGCGGCGGCCTCCGCGGCGGTGCCCCGGGCGATCTCGCCGAGGACGCCGCCGTCGACGGGCGAGACGTCGGTGAAGGTGCCGGCGGAGGCGACGCGCTCGCCGCCGATCCAGTGCCGGGTGTCGACGGTGACCCCGGCGACGGTGGTGGTGTGGTCGCTCATGTCTGCGGGTTCCTCCTGGTCGGTGCGGCGGGGGTTCACTCGGCGGCGGAGGTGTTCGACTCGAGCAGCCGGCCGCCGTCCCACACCACGCCGACCTGCCGGTAGTAGGCGGCGATCGGCTCGCGGACCTCCAGCCGGGCCAGCTCCTCGGTGGGCGCCTCGAACAGCTCCAGCTCGGCGTCGCCCACCCAGGGCGTGCCGGCTTCGAAGGAGGAGGCGCCGGACTCGACCAGCTCGTCCAGGGCGAGGCCCTTGCCCTTCTCGATGGAGGGCAGCCAGCGGTGGTGGGCCATCGGGTGGCCGTTGACGAAGCCGTTGGTCCCGGACGGCTCGCGCAGGGTGACGACGGCCTGGGCCAGGCGCCGGTCCGCGGCGGCCAGGGTCGCGCCGAACCGGGCGCCGGCCTCGATCCGCGGGGCCGGCCCGTACGGGTGCGGCCGGGTCTGGTGGATGGAGCCGAGCTTCTTGGGGTAGCCCTGGTGCAGGCCCCGGGCGATCGCGAAGTCCTTGTCGACCCAGATGTACACGCAGCGGCTGTACGTCTGCCCCCGGTAGGTGCAGCGGACGACGGCGAACGCCTCCTTGTACTGGGCGAGGACCGGGTCGATCAGCTCCCGCCCGTCGGCGGAGCAGGACTGCCAGTCGGCCCAGATCAGCGCGACGGCGCCCGGGTCCTCGTCGGCGAGCTCCAGCGGTTCGGGCAGCAGTTCGCGCACCCGGGCCGGGTCGGTGCGGTACTCGACGGTGAGCAGGTCGCCGGAGTAGCGCCAGGGCGGCGAGGGGATCAGCGAGGAGGCGCCGGTCGCCGTCTTGGGGTGGAAGTATCCACGGACACTGGCCACTTGGGGTTCCTTACGCGGTGGGGGCGGGTTGCGGGAGGGCGGGCTGCCGGAGCAGTTCGGCGCGGTGGCGGGCGGCCGCGGCCGCGGCGCTCCGGCCGCCCAGCGAGACGACGCCGACCAGTCGCCCGGCCCGGTGGTAGCCGACCAGGACGTCCCCGTCGAGGTCGCCGTCCAGGACGCGCGCGTCGTCCCGGCCGAGGGCGGGGGCGCCGAAGGACTGGAGCCGGAAGTCGTGCTGGTCGCTCCAGAAGGTCGGCAGCGGGGCGAACGGCGCGAGGCCGTGGTCGGTGCCGGCGAGGTGCGCGGCGAGCACCGTCGCGGCGTGCTTGGCCGTGTCGGTGGGGATGGACCAGTGCTCGACGCGGCGCGGCACGCCGTCGTAGCGGGCGTTGGGGAAGCGGGCGACGTCGCCGACGGCGATCACCTCGGGGCGGCCGCCGGCCCGCAGGTGCTCGTCGGTGAGCACCCCGTCGGAGAGGTCGAGGCCGTTGCCGTCGAGCCATTCGGTGTTGGCGACGGAGCCGACCGACTCGACCACCACGTCCGCGTCCAGGACCCGGCCGTCGGCCAAGGCCACACCGGTGACGGCACCCTCGCCGAGGAAGCCGGTCACCCCGGTGCCGAGGGCGAAGCGCACGCCCCGCCGCTCGTGCCGGTCGAGCAGCGCCCGGGCGAGCAGTTCGCCCAGCGGGCCGACCATGGGCAGCGGCTGCGGGTCGACGACGGTGACCTCGGCGGCGCCGAGGGCCACGGCGGTGGCGGCCACCTCGCAGCCGATGAAGCCGGCGCCCACCACGACCAAGCGCACGCCCGGCCGGGTCAGCGCCTCGCGCAGCCCGCGGGCGTCGGTGAGCGTGCGGACGGTGTGCCGTCCGGCGGCGGGGCCTGGGCAGCGCAGTCGCCGGGGGCGCATGCCGGTGGCCACGACGAGGCCGCGGTAGGCCAGGGTCTCCCCGTCGCCGAGCTCGACGGTCCGGCGGTCGAGGTCGGCCCGGACGACCGTGGTGCCCAGGCGCCACCGCACGTCGCCGACGCTGGCCCGGGGCCGGAAGGCGAGCGACTCGAAGGACGCCCGGCCGGCCAGGACCTCCTTGGACAGCGGGGGCCGGTTGTACGGCATGTGGGGCTCGTCCCCGACCAGGGTGATCGGCCCGTCCCAGCCGGCGGCGCGCAGCTGTTCGGCGGCGCGCAGCCCGGCCATGGAGGCGCCGGCCACGACGATGGGTGCGGTCACGGCTCAGTCCTCGATCCGGATGGCCTGCAGCGGGCAGACGTCGGCGGCCTCCTCGACGTCGGCGCGCAGGGACTCGTCGGGGTCGGCGACGTACGCGAGGCGTCCGTCGTCGTCGAAGCGGAAGACGTCGGGGGCGGCGAAGACGCACTGGCCGTGGTCCTGGCACTTGTTCATGTCGACGACGACCTTCATGGCCGGTCCTCCTGGTGGTGGGGGCTCGTCGGGCGAGGGGGGTGAGGGGGCGTGGGCCCGCGGGGCCGGATCACGGCCGAGGGGGGCGGGGGACGCCGCGCGAGGGCGGTGGCCGCCCCGGGGGCGGTGCACAGGGACCGCCAAAACGTTTGATGTCAAATAACATAGGAAGCAGCCGGCCTCTGGTCAATAGCTATCCGGATGGATAAATTTCTGGGGCAGACCCCTTGCGGGAGAGCGACCGGCATACCTACCGTTTGCCACCAGCGAGCGAGCGGCGCCCCGCCCCACCCCGCGGTCCGAAGCCGCCGCGCCCCCTCCCCCACCCCCTCCGCCACTGCCGTGCGCCCTGGCCCTCCCGACGCCGTGAGCACGGGAGGCGCCGCACTTCCCCCCAGAGGAGACACCGGTGAGCGCATCCGACATCCCGCCCGTCCGCCAGCACGTGGAGCGGCTGGCCGCCCAGGGCATCGACGTGGTCCGGGTGACCTACCCCGACCTCATCGGCACCGAGCGGGCCCGGGACGTCCTGCTGGACCACCTGCCCTCGGCCTGCGACCACGGACTCGCCTTCTGCCGCGCCGTCTACCACACCAGCCCCCAGGGCGACGTGGTCCCCGTCGCCGGGGGCCTGGACGCCGGACTGCCCGACATCTGCGTGCGCCCCGACCTCACCACCCTGACCGCCCTGCCCTGGGAGCCCGGAGTCGCCAGCTGCCTGGGCGACGTCACCGACCCCGCCACCGGACGGCCCGCCCCGGAATCCCCCCGGGACCTGCTGCGCACGGTCGTCGAGCGCTGCCGGCAGTACGGCCTGCACCCCGTCGTGGGGCCGGAGTTGGAGTACTTCCTGTGCGACGCCGCCCCCGGGACCCCGCAGGGCTGGCGCCGTTACAGCGAGGCCGCCGGCGTGGTCTACACGGCCGGCCTGCGCGCGGACGGCGACAACCACCTGCTGCGCACCCTGCGCCTGCTGCGCGACCTCGGCATCGGCATCACCAACGGCAACCACGAGTTCGACGGCTCCCAGTTCGAGATCAACCTGAACCACTCCGACGCCATGGAGGCCGCGGACCGCGCCTTCCGCTTCAAGGCCGCCGTGAAGGAACTCGCCCGCAAGGAAGGCCGGTTGGCCACCTTCATGGCCAAGCCCTTCCAGGGCGCCGGCGGCTCCGGCTTCCACCTCCACCTGTCCTGCGTGGACGACGCGGGCGGCAACGCCTTCGCGGACCCGGCCGCGCCGTACGGCCTGAGCGCGACCGCGCGCCACGCGGTGGCCGGCGTCCTGGCCCACGCCCCGGCGCTCGCCGCGCTGGCCAACCCGACGGTGAACTCCTACAAGCGTTTCGGCCCGGACACCCTCGCCCCCTGGCTGATCGACTGGGGGCTGGACAACCGCAGCGCCATGGTCCGCATCCCGCCGGAGCGCGGCTCCGGCAGCCGGTTCGAGCTGCGGCTGGGGGACGCCAGCGCCAACCCCTACCTGCTGATCGCGGGAACCGTCGCGGCCTCGCTGCTGGGCGTCGTCGCCGGCGAGGAGCCCGCCGCCCCGCTGGAGGGCTACGGCTACGACGTCGCCCGGTCCGCGGTCCTGCCGATGTCCCTGCCCGAGGCCCTCGACGCGCTGGAGGCGGACACCGCCCTGACCGAGGTGCTCGGCCGGGACTTCGTCAACGCCTACCTCTCGTACAAGCGCGACGAGGTCGCCCGCTTCCAACGGCACGTCACCGACTGGGAGTTCACCGAGTACGCGTACCACCTGTAAGCCCGAGGAGACCAACCATGACCACCCTGCCGTCCACCCCGCCCCCCTCCGGTGCCATCGACGAACCGATGCCCCTCGACCAGGTGAACCTGGCCGATCTCGACAACTTCGCCGACGGCGTCACGCCGTGGCGGATGTTCCACACCCTGCGCCACGAGGACCCGGTCCACTGGCAGCCGGAGGAGGCGCCCAACTCCGGCTTCTGGTCGGTCACCCGGCACGCCGACATCGCCCGCGTCGACCGGGACGCCGAGACCTTCACCTCGACCAGGTTCGTCAACCTGGAGGAGGTCGACGACGACCAGATCAAGAAGCGCGCCTCCATCCTGGAGCTGGACGGCGTCCGCCACCGCGCCCTGCGCAGCGTCCTCCAGCGCCAGTTCGGCGCGGGCGTCATCAACAGCTACGCCGACTTCCTGCGCGGGCTGACCGCCACCACGCTGGACGCCGCCCTGGCCAAGGGCAGCTTCGACTTCGTCAAGGAGGTCTCCGCCGACTTCCCGATCAACGTCCTCGCCCGCCTCCTGGACGTGCCGCCGGAGGACAACCAGCAGCTCATCGACTGGGGCAACCGGATCATCGGCAACACCGACCCGGACTACGCCGACGTCCTGCTGCACAGCGCGGAGAGCGAGAAGTACCGCGACCTGCCGTTCCGCTCCCCCGCCTCGCTGGAGGTCTTCGCCTACGGCCGGGAACTCGCCGAGCAGCGGCGCGGCGGATCCGGCACCGACCTGATCTCCAGGCTGGTCAACGAGACCCCGCGCGACGGCGTGCCGCTCTCCGCGCAGGACTTCGACAACTACTTCCTGCTCCTGGTCGTCGCCGGCAACGAGACCACCCGGCACACCATCAGCCACTCCATGCTGGCCCTGCTCCAGCACCCCGAACAGCTCGCCCGCCTCCGGGACGACCCCTCCCTGATCCCCGCCGCGGTCGAGGAGTTCCTGCGCTGGGCCTCCCCCGTCTACCACTTCCGCCGCACGGCCACCCGCGACGTCGAACTCGGCGGCAAGCGCATCAGGGAGGGCGACAAGGTCGTCATGTGGTTCGCCTCCGGCAACCGCGACGAGGAGGTCTTCGGCAACCCCTACGACTTCGACGTGACCCGCCGGGACAACGACCACGTCACCTTCGGCAAGGGCAGCCCCCACCTGTGCCTGGGCAACCTGCTCGCGCGCACCGAGATCCGCATCATGTTCGAGGAGCTCATCCCGCGCCTGGCGGGCATCAGGCTCGTCGGGGACGTCCCGCGGGTGCGGTCCAACTTCGTGAACGGCATCAAGAGGCTCCCCGTCGAGGTCACCCTCGCCTGAGCCGTCGCCGGAGCCCGCGCCTGAGCCGTCGCCTGAGCCCGCGGCCGACGTCGACCCGACGCCCGCGCCCGGTGGGGCCCGGAGCACGACTCCGGGCCCCAGCGGGCTCGTCCGCCGGGATCAGCGGCGCAGGACGGTGACGGCGAGGCCCGGGGCCGCGGCGATCTCGGCCGCGGTGAAGCGCTCGGTCGTCCACTGCTTGCGGGCGTAGGCACGGGTCTGGTCGGCGAAGTGCGGCGAGGTCGGGTCGGCGGACTGCCCGTAGGTGAGCAGCGTCCGGGTGCGCGGGCCCCGGTCGGTCAGCTCGGTCGCCATCACGAAGCTGGTGCCGTGCGGGACGGTGCCCGGGTTCGTCGGGTAGGTGCCGCCGCCGGCGCCGGAGTCCGGTCCGGCGGTGACCACGTTGAAGCAGCCCAGCTGGTGGGAGCAGCCGTGCAGCGGGACACCCGCCCAGCGCTGGACCAGGCCGATCGGGGCGTCCACCGGCAGACCGCGGGCCGCCAGGTCCCGCACCGCGTCGGCCAGGGCGCGCTGGGCGTCCGGGTCGGCCGCGTCGATGCCGCGCGGGGTGGTCAGCGGCAGGGCCGGGTCGGCCGGGACGGTCTGCCAGGCCGTGGTGCCGGTGCGCGCCAGCGCGTCCCGGTAGGCCTGCCAGAGCACGGTGCCCCGGCTGTCGGCGTCGGCCCGGGTGTCCCAGGCGGCGAGCGCGTCGCAGGCCGGGCGCACGTCAACCCTGGTGCCGTCGGTCGCGGTGATCTCCGGGTGGGCGCGGCACAGGGCCACGGCGTCGTCGCGGTCGAGTTCGGCGCTCTGCACCCGGTTGCCGAACATCGTGGCCTGGAGCGAGCCGAGGGTGAAGCCGGGGGCGCCGAGGCCGTCGGTGCCGGCCCTGCGGTCGGCGATCATCCGCAGGCCCAGCTGGGTCCGCAGCATCCGCTCGGAGGCGCCCTGGTAGACGGCCGGCAGGCCGGTGATCGGCGCGTCCGGGTTGGTCAGGTACGGGCCGCTGTTGGAGTTGGCGACGTAGTCGGTGCGGGTCAGGCTCGGGTGGTTGGCGGGGCCGAACACGCCGGGCACGAGCGCGTCCGGGTCGCTGCCCGGGTCGCAGGCGGTGGTCGAGCCGTCCAGGATCCGCCCCATCGGGGTGTCGGCGACCAGGCAGCGGTCGCGCTGGGCGTCGGGCAGGTGCGGGACGGCGGAGGCGTCGGTGAACCAGGTGGTGCCGCTGGAGTCGACGGCCGTGGTGTACACCCAGGGGAGGCCCTGGTAGGTGCGCTGGGCGCGGCGCAGGTCGTCGAGGTTCTGCGAGCGGCCGATCGCCACCCACTGGTTCAGGGAGCGCAGGTTCTCGGCGTTGGCGTCGTCGAGGGTGTAGGCCTGCTCCCCGGTCCAGCCGTTGGCGAGGACGTAGCCGAGGCGGGAGCGGTAGACGGTCCTGTCGACGGTGGACAGCGTCCCGTCGGCGGCCCGGACGGTGACCCGCACGTCCTCCCGGGCCATCCGCTCGGCCTTGCCGTCCACCAGGTACGCGGTCGGGTCCCCGGGCACCAGCGTGAGCCGGTGCAGGGTGTAGTGGTCCGCGTAGCTGCTGGTGTGGCTCCAGGCGAGGCCGCGGGTGTGGCCGATCTGGAGGAAGGGGATGCCGTACAGCCCGGCGCCGGCGACGTCCAGGACGCCGGGGATGGTCAGCTGGGCCTGGTAGAAGCGGTCCGGGCCGGCCCACTGGAGGTGCGGGTTGGCCAGCAGCAGGCCGTTGCCGCTGCGGCTGGCGTCGCGTCCGATCGCCCAGGCGTTGCTGCCGAGTTCGGGGTTGTCGGCGGAGCGGCCGGGAGCGGCGATCCGGGGGACGGCCGGCTCGGCCCCGGCCGCGGTCGCGGTCGCGCCGCCCGGGACGGCGGTGGCGATCTCCTGCTGGGCGGCGAAGCTGCCCGCCAGGGTGTTGACGCTGTAGAGGATGTTCCACAGGTCGTCCGCGGTGATCGGCCCGACCCAGGCCTTCCCCCGGCAGGACGGGTCCGGGAGGTGGTCGGTGCCGGTGTCGCGCAGGTAGCGGTTGTACCCGGCGACGTAGCCGTCCACCAGGTGCCGCGCCTCGTCGGTCGGGCCGAGCGGCGCGGGGGCGGCCCGCAGCCGGCGCACCGTGCCGGAGCTCAGCACGCCCCGCTGGTAGGTGTCGCTCACCAGGTTGGTCACCCGGTCGATGGTCCGGCCGTCCGGGCCGAAGTGACGCGAGCGCTCGCCGCGCACGGTGACCACCTGGTCGGCCAGTTGGCACAGGTTGTCCTGGGCGAAGGCGTACCCGTAGCCGTAGCCGAGTCCGCCGAAGTCGCGGGCGAGGACGTGCGGCACACCGTTCTCGGTCCGGCTGATCCTCGCGGTCCAGCCGCCCCGGTCGGCGTCCGTCCCGGGCCCGGCGTCCGCGGCCCGCGCCGAAGCGGGCGCCGTCCCCGCCAGCAGCGCGGACGCCAGCCCGAGCGCGAGCGCTCCGGACGCGAACCTCCCCACCCGCGAGCGGAACTGACGTTCATTCATTCTTTTCTCATCTTCCGTCATGACCACCACGCTGCCGTCCCTTCCACGGCCGGTCATCGCCCCTCGGGACGACCCGGCCTCGATCCCGCGGCCTACCCGGGTACGCCTCCGGGAGGAGACGACCCCGGTGGCGAACCGACAGTGGGAACGATTCGCCCAGGAGGGCGAGTCGGCCGGCCCGGCGGGTGTCGCGCACGCGTATCACCCGCGCTCCGGGCCGACCGCAAGCCTCGCTCGGACGAGGGCGCGCCTCGCACCGGGGTGTGCCGCTCACCTGCCGCCGGGGCTCCCGGCGCACAGGGCGTGCTCGATCAGCGCGCCGGCCGCCCCCTCCTGCGCCTCGATGTGGTCCGGGGTGTCGCCGAGCGCCTCGGACATGGAGACCACCGCGCTGCGCCGGCCGTCCTCCGTCACGCCGTTGACGGTGATGAAACCGGCGTCCCCGCCGTCGTGGCCCCAGAAGCTCCCCCCGCAGTCCAGCGGACGTTCGACCAGACCGAGCCCGTACCGCCCGTGGGGCCACAGCGCTTCCGTGGCGGCGTCCACCGGCACGGTCTCCTTCATCTCGGCCAGCTGCCGCGCCGGCAGCAGCCGGCCGCCGAGCAGCGCACGGAGGAAGACGTTCTCGTCCCGTGTGGTGGTGACCCACGAGAGCCCGCTGACCATCGGGATCTGCTCGGTGACGTCCACCCGGCCGTCGGGGGCGGGGAAGAGCTGGTACGCCCGGGCGTGGGGCCGGGGCAGGGTGGGAGAGGTGCCCGTCGTCCGCGTCCGGTCGAGGCCGAGCGGGCGCAGGACGCGGTCCTCGACCTCCCGCTCGGCGGGGCGGCCGGTGGCCCGCTCGATGATCATGTCGAGCATGATGTAGCCGGTGTTGGAGTACCTCCAGCCCGTGTCGTCGAGGAACTCGGCCCTGGCCACCAACTCCTCGGGGGTGTACACCTTGTGGCGCTCCTGCTCGTACTCGTCCTTCGTCCCGTATCCGGGCAGGTCGTCCTTGATGCCCCCGGTGTGCTGGAGCAGCCGGCGGACGGTGATCCCGGCGCCGCCCTTGGCCCGCGCCACCTCCGGCAGCCAGTGCCCGACGGTGTCGTCCAGCGACAGCCTTCCCTCGGCCTCCAGTTGGAGGACGACGGTGGCGACCAGTGTCTTGGCCGTGCTGGCCATCCGGAAGTAGCCGTCGGGGGAGACGGGGCGGCCGGTGGTCACATCGGCGGTGCCGCTGGTGGCGACCGCCTGCCGGCCGTCGGGCCCGATCGCCCGGGCCTGGACGCCGCTGATGCCGAGGTCGTGGAGCGCGGCGGTGTCCCGGCGCAACTGCTCCGGGACGGACGGCCCGGCGGTGGCGGACGAGCCCGCGGGCGCGGACAAGTCGACGGCGGCGGGCGGACCGGCGGGCCGGGCGACGGCGGTGGCCGCGTCGGCGCAGAGCAGCACGGCGACGCCGGCCGCCACGGCGAGCCGCTTGCGCGGGGTCGATGCCTTGGTCGATGCCTTGGTCGAAGTCATGGCCGCACGCTAACCGCGCCCGGCCGGGCACGGGCCGCCGACCGGCGCTTCTCGGGGCCGGATCGGGGATGTCCCCGATCGCCCCCCGAGTGCTCCCCGGGAGGAGACCCGGGGAGCACTCGGGGGTGCCGGCGCGCCGGTTCAGCCCACCGGGGCCGTGGCGGCGGCCGAGCCCGCCGGCGCGGCCGCCGGACCACCGGCCGCCGCGTCCAGTGCCGCCAACCGCCGCAGGCTGGAACGGCGTTGGAGCACGCCGAGGCCGACGGTCGCGGCACCGAGCCCCAGCCAGCCGACCGGTCCGGCCGCCATCACCACCCCGGTCAGCACCAGCGGCCCCACCGACTTCTGCACCGACTGGGACATCCCGGCGACCCCGAGGTAGGAGGCCCGGGCGCCCGGCGGGGCCAGCACCACCGCCAACTCCCAGGAGCTCACCGAGCGCAGCAGCTCCGCCAGGGTGACCAGCAGGGCCGCGGCCAGCAGCGCGGCCGAGGACGCGACCGGGCCGGCTCCGGTGGAGAGCGCGATCAGCATGCAGCCGGCCAGCACCGTCACCCCGTACCAGCGCACCGCCGCGGCCGCCCCGAGCGCCCCCTCCGCCCGGGCCGAGACCCGCAGTTGGAGCAGCACCACGAGCACCGTGTTGAGCACCAGGAAGACCGGGACGACGGCGTGCGGCGCACCGGTGTGGTGGACCAGCCAGAGCGGCAGCCCGACGTTGAGGATCGAGTCGTCCAGGTTCAGCGGTATGTCCAGCAGGACGAACCGCAGGTAGCCGCGGTCCCGCCAGGGGCTCGGCGGGGCGGCCGGCGCCCCGGCGGGCTCCTCCCCGGCCTCCGCCGCGACCAGGCCGCGCCCGGACGGCTCTCGGGTGCGCCGGACCAGCGCGGCGGCCAGCACGTAGGACAGCCCGTTGGCCAGGATCAGCACCCGGTAGGCGCCCGTGGTGCCGACCGCCAGCCCGATCGCCGCGACGCCCGCGCCGAGCGCGTACCCGGCGTTGGCCACACTGCGGAACAGCGCCTGGTAGGTGGCCCGCCGCTCCCCCGCCACCCGGGTGGCGAACAGCATCTCCAGCGTCTTGGCCGCCCGCTCGGCCAGGCAGATCAGGGCCACCACGGGCAGCAGCGCGGTGAAGTCGTCGACCACCAGCAGCAGCCCCATGGCCCCCAGCCGCAGCAGGTGGCAGCCGATCAGCAGCCACCGCACCGGCACCCGCTCGGCCGCCCGCCCGGCCAGCGGGGACCCGGCGATCCCCGCCACCGCGCCCACCCCGAGCAGCAGTCCGAGCTGCCGCGCGTCCATCCCGCACACGTAGGTGAAGTAGAGCACCGAGGCGGCCGCCCACACTCCGGTGCCGGTCCGGTCGACGCCCTGCGCCAGCAGCATGATCCGGGCGTCCCGTCCGCCCGGTGGCCGCCGCAGCTGCGCCATCAGTCCGTTCCCCCGCATGACAGGCCCCCGTTGTTCCGTCGCCATCAATCTCGATATCAAGATACTTCATATCAAGAGACTTCCGGAACCCCCGGCAGTCGACCCCGACAGTCGACCCCGGCAATCGCCCCCCGGCCCCGACAGCCGGCCGGACCCTCGACGCGCGGCGGGCGGTGCGCCACACTCTCCCCAGCAGCACCCGCGCTCCCAACGCACCGGCACGACTCAACGACCACCGCACCACGGAGAGCCGAACGGTGACCACTCGTCAACTGCTGGAGATCGCCTTCTCGTCCGGACGCACCGGGTCCGGACCGGCCACCTGGGGCCAACGGGCCATCTGGGACGCCGTACGACAGCTGCCGGCGGCCGACGCGCCGCGCTACAACATCGCCGCCGCGGCGCCGCTGGACCCGGGGGTGCCCCTGCCCGTCCTGCTCACCGCACTGGAGCAGCTGCTGCACCTGCACGACTCACTGCACACCCGACTGCAGGCCGACGGGGCCGGGGTCCTGCGCCAGGTCGTCGACGGCGAGGGAACCCTGGGCGTCCACCTGCTGCCCGCCGGGGAGCGGGAGAACCCCGCCGAGCTCGGCGCCCGACTGCACGGGGAACTGGCGGCGCAGGTCTTCGACACCGCCACCGAGTGGCCGATCCGGATCGGCGCCGTCACGGCGGACGGGCTGGTCCGGCACCTCAGCCTGGTGCTCTCGCACACCGCCGTGGACGGCTCCGGCATGAGCCGCCTGGTCGCCGACCTGTCCGCGCTCTGCCTCGGCACCTCCCCCGAGGAGTTGGCCGGGCTGCGCGCACCCGCCCAACAGCCGCTGGAGGAAGCCGGGTTCCAGACCTCCGAGCGGGGGCTGCGGCGCGACGCGGCGGCCCGCAGGCAGTTCGTCCGCAAGCTCCGGCTCGGCCCGCCCCGGCTCTTCCCCCCGGCCACCGGACAGCCGGACCGGTTCCCGAACGCGGTGCTCCGCTCCCCCGCCCTGCCCCGGGCCGTCGAGCGGGTGGCGGCCGTGCACCGGGTCAGCACGGGCTCGGTACTGCTCGCCGCGACGGCCGCGATGACCGCCCGTCTCGCCGGATCGACCGAGGCCGTCCTGAACGTGGTGGTCAACAACCGCTTCCTGCCCGAACTGGCCCACGCGGTGAGCGTGGTCGCGGGCGACGGACTGTTCCACCTCCCGGACGCCACCGCCGAGTTCGGCGAGGTCGTGCGCCGCACCCACGCGGCGGCGATCGGCACCTACCGCCACGCGTACTACGACAAGGCGGCCCTCGCCGCCGAACTCGCCCTGCTGGCCGCCGAGGGGGCCCCGCTGGCCGACCGCTCCTGCGTCTTCAACGACACCCGGGACCTGCTCCCGGCCGCCGCCGACCCCGGCGACGACCGGACCACCCTCAGCTGGCCGGCGGAGTTCGAGCCGCGCCCCGGCCTGACCTACGCCCTGGACGCCCTGCAGTCCGCCGAGGCGCTGAGCCTGGCCATGACGGCGGACCCGACCGTACTCCCGCGCCCCGCGATGGAACGGTTCCTCTACGGCATCGAGGAGCTGATCCTCACCGAAGCCGCAGCCACAGCCGCAGCCGGCACCGAAGCCCCGGCCGGGGCCGGAAACGCCGGGGCCAGGAGCGCCGGCCGGGCTTGAATCTGACACTGATGTCAGGTTCTACCGTACCGACGTGACCACGACCACGACCACCACCGCGTCCCTGCTCACCCCGTACCGCCTCGGCCGGCTCGAACTGCCGAACCGCGTCGTCATGGCCCCGATGACGCGGTACCGGGCCGCCGAGGACGGCACGCCGCTGCCCGTCGTCGCCGAGTACTACGCCCAGCGCGCGAGCGCCGGCCTGATCGTCACCGAAGGCATCTGGCCCAGCCGGCAGGGCCAGTCCGGCTGGCGCCTGCCCGGCCTGGAGACGCCCGCGCACGTGCGCGGCTGGCGCACGGTGACGACCGCCGTGCACGCCGCCGGCGGGCGGATCGCCGCCCAGCTGATGCACGGCGGGCGCCAGGGCCACCCGCTCAACCGGCTGATCGGCGACGTCCCGGCCGGCCCCTCCGCCGTGCCCGCCCCCGGCCCGGTGCACGTCCGGGACGGCGGGAAGGCCGAGGCCGTCACCCCGCGCGCCATGACCCGCGAGGAGATCCACCGCACCATCGCGGACCACGTCGCCTCGGCCCGCCTCGCCCTCGCCGCCGGGTTCGACGCCGTCGAGCTGCACGGCGCCAACTCCTACCTGATCCACCAGTTCCTGGCCGACAACACCAACCTGCGCACCGACGAGTACGGCCCGCGCACCCTCGCCGACCGGCTGCGCTTCCCGATCGAGCTGGTCACCGCCGTCGCCGAGGCCGTCGGCCCCGACCGCCTCGGCCTGCGGCTGTCTCCCGGCAATCCCCAGTTCGGCATGGCGGAGGCCGACCCGGCCCCGGTCTACCGGGCGCTGCTCACCGAACTCGACGGTCTCGGCCTGGCCTACCTCCACCTCACCGACAACGACGACTACCCGGCCCTGGCCGACCTCCGCCCGCGCTGGTCCGGCCCGCTGATCGGCAACGTCGGCGAGAACCGCGCCGCCACCGACCGCGAGCGCGGCGAGGCGGTGCTGACCGCCGGCCTGGCCGACCTGGTCTCCTTCGGCCGCGCCTTCATCGCCAATCCCGACCTGCCGGAACGGTTCGCCGCGAACGCCCCGCTCGCCGCCGTCGACCCCACCCACCTCTACGGCCAGGAGGCCGCCGGCTACACCGACTACCCGCGCCTGCGAGCGGCCGCCCGGCGGTGATCCGGTTCGCCGGCGGGCCCGCGGGGCGAGCGGCGGCCCGGCCCGCGGGGCGACCGACGGTACCCCCGTCCTGACCGACTGTCAGTGCGACCCGCTATGGTCGGCCCCGAACGATCCCAGCACGAACAGCACCGCAGGGGGCACCATGACCACACCGGGCACCGGCCCGCTCACCACCGCCGACCTCGTCGAGGGCTGGCGCCGGGTGGGCGTCCGTGAGGGCATGGCGCTGATCGTGCACTCCTCGCTCTCCAGCCTCGGCCGGGTCGAGGGCGGCGCGGCGGCGGTGGTCGCCAGCCTGCGCGAGGCGGTCGGGCCCGGCGGCACCGTCGCCGCGCCCACCTTCACCACCGACACCGTCCGGGATCCGGCCCCGGGGCACAGCGGTCCGCCCGGCCCGGAGGTCGCCGAACTCCGGTCCGCCGTACCGCTCTTCCACTCCGCTCTCCCGTCCGGCACCGGCGCGGTGGCGGAGGCGCTGCGCAGCCTGCCGGAGAGCCTGCGCAGCGCCCATCCGCAGGTCTCGGTCGCCGCCGTCGGCGCACACGCCCGGGAGGTCACGGCCCGGCGCTCGCTCGGCTTCGCCGTCGGCCGGGAGTCGCCGTTCGGCGCGCTCCACGACCTCGGCGGGCACGTCCTGCTGGTCGGCGTCGGCCACAACCGCAACACCTTCCTGCACTACGCCGAGACCTTCGCGCCCAACCGCCGGCTCAAGCTCCGCCGTTTCCCGATGGCGATCCAGGGCGAGCGGGTGTGGATCGAGGCGCCGGACGTGGGGGACGACAACGACACCCACTTCCCGCTGGTGGGGCGGGAGTTCGAGGAGCGGGCGGGCATCCGCGAGGTGCTGGTGGGCGACGCGCCCTGCCGCCTGGTCCCGGTCCGCGACCTCATACCCTTCGCCGTCCGCCGCCTCACCGAACTGCTGGCGGCCGACGGCCCCGGAGCGGCGTAGGGCCGGGTCGGCGGCTGACGCCGTGGTCGGTGACGAGTCGGGCCATCTCGTCGAGGTCGGTGCGGGGGCTGACGGGCAGGACGGTGGTGCCGCC
>NZ_JBSFWR010000130.1:0-20213 GCF_053594915.1 Kitasatospora sp. NPDC002543
GCACCCACTCCTGGAGCTTCACCAGCTCCTCCTGGAGCCGCAGCAGCTCCCGCTCGTACGGCTTCCTCGCCAGCCTCTCCGGCTTCTCGGTCCGCTGCCGCTCGACCACCCTCGGGTCCTCCGTTCGGTTGAATGCCGATGAGCACTCACCGTAGGCGCCGGAGGCCGGATCCGCAGGTCGGCGTGGCCGTGGCGACCGGGCCGGTCTCGTGGACCGGCCCTGGGAGAGGCGCCCGAGGGGAGCGTGGGCTACACGGCGACGAACGGCTCGGGGTAGCGGCAGAGGCCGCGCGGCGCGCCGTCGTACCCGGCCAGCGGCAGCGCCTGGAAGTACTCCTGCGGCACCTCGAACGGGCCGGAGACCTCGTGCCGCCCGGCCGGCTCGAAACCGAACCGCCCGTAGTACTCCGGATCGCCGAGGACGATCACGAGCTTCTCGCCCGCCTTCTCGGCCGCCGACAGCGCGGCCCGGACCACCAGTTCGCCGACGCCCCGGCGCTGCCACTCGGGCGCCACCGCGACCGGCGCGAGCGCCAGGCCCTTGCCGTCGCCGACCCGAAGCCGGGTCAGCAGCGCGTGCCCGATCACCAGCCCCGCCCCGTCGACCGCCACCACGGACAGGCCGGGCAGCCAGGCGGGATCGCGGCGCAGCGCGTCCACCAGGTCCGCCTCGTCCGGGCCGGGGAACGCGGCCATGTGGACGCGCCTGGTCGCCGGGGCGTCGTCCGGACATTCGACTCTCGTTGTGACCTGCAAAAGTCAACCCTCCCTGTGTCACACACCGTTGTGGACCGGCCCCGGACGGCGGGTGGGCCGTCCGGGGCCGTTGCAGGTTAGCGGATGACGCGGTGTCAGGACTTGGGCTGAGCCTCGCCCTTGGCGTCCTCGCGGACCTTGGGCTGGGCGTCCACGCCGGCCTCGCGGCGCTGCGCCGGGGTGATCGGGGTCGGGGCGCCGGTCAGCGGGTCGCCGCCGGTGGACGTCTTCGGGAAGGCGATGACGTCCCGGATGGTGTCGTACCCGCCCAGCAGCGTGACGATGCGGTCCAGGCCGAAGGCGACGCCACCGTGCGGCGGCGGGCCGTAGTTGAAGGCGTCCAGCAGGAAGCCGAACTGCGAGGCCGCCTCCTCCTCGGAGAGGCCGATCGCGTCGAACGCCCGCTTCTGCACCTCGCGCTGGTGGATACGGATCGAACCGCCGCCCAGCTCCGAGCCGTTGAGGACCAGGTCGTAGGCGTTGGACAGGGCCGAGCCCGGGTCGGTGTCGAAGGTCGACAGCGACTCGGCGGTCGGGGCGGTGAACGGGTGGTGCACCGCGTGCCAGCCCTGGAACTGGCCCTTGTCGTCCTCGATCGGCTCGAACATCGGGAAGTCGACGACCCAGAGGAAGGCCCACTGGGACTCGTCGATCAGCTCGCAGCGGCGGCCGATCTCCAAGCGGGCGGCGCCGAGCAGCTCCTGCGAGGCGCGCTCCTTGCCGGCCGCGAAGAAGATCGCGTCGCCGTTCTTGGCGCCGGCGGCGGCGGCGAGGCCGGCCAGGTGCTCCTCGGAGAGGTTCTTGGCGACCGGGCCGCGCAGCTCGCCGGTCTCGGCGTCGATGAGGACGTACGCCAGGCCCCGGGCGCCGCGCGCCTTGGCCCAGTCCTGCCAGGCGTCCAGCTGCTTGCGCGGCTGGGAGGCGCCGCCGGGCATGACCACGGCGCCGACGTACGGGGCCTGGAAGACCCGGAAGTCGGTGCCCTTGAAGTACTCGGTCAGGTCAGTGAGTTCCTGGCCGAAGCGGACGTCCGGCTTGTCCGAGCCGTAGCGGCCCATGGCGTCCGCGTACGTCATCCGCGGCAGCGGGTTCGGGATCTCGTAGCCGTGCACCTCGCGCCAGATGGAGCCGACGATCTTCTCGCCGAGGGCCAGGATGTCCTCCTGGTCGACGAACGAGGCCTCGATGTCCAGCTGGGTGAACTCCGGCTGCCGGTCGGCACGGAAGTCCTCGTCGCGGAAGCAGCGGGCGATCTGGTAGTAGCGCTCCATGCCGGCCACCATCAGCAGCTGCTTGAACAGCTGGGGCGACTGCGGCAGGGCGTACCAGTGGCCGGGCTGGAGGCGGACCGGGACCAGGAAGTCGCGGGCGCCCTCGGGGGTGGAGCGGGTGAGGTACGGCGTCTCGATGTCGAGGTAGTCGTTCTCCTCCATCACCCGGCGGATGATGTTGTTGACCTTGGAGCGCAGGCGCAGTCCCTTGGCCGGGCCCTCGCGGCGCAGGTCCAGGTAGCGGTAGCGCAGCCGGACCTCCTCGTTGACCGTGCCCGGCTCGTACTCGGCGACCGGGAAGGGCAGCGGGGCGGCCTCGGAGAGCACCTCGATCTCGCTGACGACGACCTCGACGGCGCCGGTCGGGATGTCCGGGTTCTCGTTGCCCTCGGGGCGGACCCGGACGTCGCCGACGACCTTGACGCAGTACTCGGCGCGCAGGCCGTGCACCGAGTCGAGGTCGCGGACCACGATCTGCACGGTGCCGGAGGCGTCGCGCAGGTCGATGAAGGCGACGCCGCCGTGGTCGCGGCGGCGGGCGACCCAGCCGGCCAGGGTGACGGTGGTGCCTGCGTGCTCCGGGCGGAGCGTGCCCGCGTCGTGCGTGCGGATCACAGCTGCTTCTCCTTCAGGGTGGTGACGAGTGCGTCGAGGGCGACGGGGGTCTGCTCGCCGGTGCTCATGTCCTTGAGCTGGACGACGCCCTCGGCGAGGTCCCGGTCCCCGGCGATCAGGGCGAAGCGCGCACCGGACCGGTCGGCGGACTTCATGGCGTTCTTGATGCTCTTCACGCCGAAGGCGAGGTCGGTGGCGACGCCGGCCCGGCGCAGCTCGACCACCTTCGCGAACAGGGTGTTCTTGGCCTCCTCGCCGAGCGCGACGGCGTAGACGGCAGTGGCGGACGGCAGGTCGAGGGTGATGCCCTCGGCCTCCATCGCGAGGTAGGTGCGGTCCACGCCGAGGGCCCAGCCGACGGACGGCAGCGCCGGGCCGCCGATCATCTCGGACAGGCCGTCGTAGCGGCCGCCGCCGCCGATCGCGGACTGGGCGCCGAGGCCGTTGTGCACGAACTCGAAGGTGGTGCGGGTGTAGTAGTCCAGGCCGCGCACCAGCTTGGGGTCGTCGACGAAGGCCACGCCCGCCGCGGTGAGCAGCTCGCGGACCTTCTCGTCGTACGCCTTGCACTCCTCGCACAGGTAGTCGCGCAGCATCGGGGCGTCGACCAGCTGGGCCTGCACCGACTCGCGCTTGTCGTCGAGGACGCGCAGCGGGTTGATCTCGGCGCGGCGGCGGGTCTCCTCGTCCAGGTCCAGGCCGGAGAGGAACTCGATCAGGGCGGCGCGGTAGACCGGGCGGCACTGCTTGTCGCCGAGGCTGTTGAGCAGCAGCGAGTAGTTCCGCACGCCGAGCGAGCGGAACGCGTCGTCGGCCAGGATGATCAGCTCGGCGTCCAGCGCCGGGTCCTCGGCGCCGATCGCCTCGGCGCCGACCTGGGAGAACTGGCGGTAGCGGCCCTTCTGGGCGCGCTCGTAGCGGTAGTACGAGGCGGAGTACCAGAGCTTGACCGGCAGGTTGCCCTGCTTGTGCAGGTTGGCCTGGAGGGCGGCGCGCAGCACCGGGGCGGTGCCCTCGGGGCGCAGCGCGAGCTCGTCGCCGCCCTTGGTGGTGAGGGTGTACATCTCTTTGGTGACGATGTCGGTGGACTCGCCGACGCCGCGGGAGAACAGCTTCACGTCCTCGAAGACCGGGGTCTCGATGTACCCGTAACCGGCCCGGCGGGAGGGCCCGGAGAGCCGGTCGCGGATCGCCAGGAAGGTCGCGGAGCTGGGGGGCAGCAGGTCGTAGGTGCCCTTGGGGGCGGTGAAGGTGCTCAACTTCTCTTCCGTCACATTCCTCGTCGCGGGAAAGCCGGGGCGCCGGTGGCCCCCGCTGCCTGTCGGAGGTAGGGGTTGGTGGCGCGCTCGCGGCCGATGGTGGTCTGACCGCCGTGGCCGGAGAGGACCACGGTGGAGTCGTCGAGGGGCAGGCACACCCGGGCCAGCGAGTTCATGATCGCCTCGCTGTCCCCGCCCGGGAGGTCGGTACGCCCTATGGAGCCGGCGAACAGCAGGTCGCCCGAGAACAGCACCGGGGGGAGGTCCTCGGCACCGGGCGTCCGGAAGGTCACCGACCCCCCGGTATGGCCCGGGGCGTGGTCCACGGTGAGCTTCAGGCCGGCCAGCTCCAGCACGCTGCCGTCGGTGAGCTCGCGCACGTCGTCGGGCTCGCCGACGGTGAGCTCGCCCATCAGCTGGGTGCCCAGGGAGCGGCCGAGCGCCTTCTCCGGGTCGGACATCATGTACCGGTCCTCGGGGTGGATCCACGCCGGGACGCCGCGGGCGCCGCAGACCGGGACCACGGAGGCCACGTGGTCGATGTGGCCGTGGGTGAGCAGCACGGCGACGGGCTTCAGCCGGTGCTCGCGGACCATCTCCTCGACGCCGGCGGCCGCCTGGTGCCCGGGATCGACGATGACGCACTCCTCGCCCGCCGCCGGAGCGACCAGGTAGCAGTTGGTGCCCCAGGCTCCAGCGGGGAATCCGGCGATGAACACGCGCGTCCTTCGGGTGTGCGGCGGGCGGCTGCGGCGGCTACCAGTGGTGATCGCTGCCTGTGGTGATTTAGGTGCAGCCTACCGGCGCCCCGGGCCCGGTTGCGAACCAGATGGGGGTGGCGGGGCGCCGCGGCCCGGCAGGTTCACCGGGTTCTTACAGGCCCGGTCCCTACACTTGGCCGCCGAGGGATGCGATGATCCGCTCCGGAATCCATCCTCATTTCCCGCACATCCGTAGGAGACACGGCCGGTGGTCAGCAGCGAACAGCGGCGGCGGCAGCTCGCCCGAGAGAAGTACGAGCGCCAGTTGGAGCGCCGGGTCGCGGCCGCGGCCGCGCGCAGGCGGCGCAACACGATCCTGGGGGCCTCGCTCGCCGTGGTGGTGCTGGCCGGCGGTGGCACGCTGATCGCCACCGGCGCGTTCAGCTCGGACGACAAGGGCGGCGCGTCGGCCGCGAAGAGCGCGCAGGCCGCGCCGACCGCCACCGACGAGCCGAGCACCCCGACCCGCAAGCCCGTCGAGGGCTGCGCCGCCCCGGCGCCGGGCGCGCCCAACGGCAAGCAGTGGCAGGCCGAGCCGCCGATGACGGTCGACGCGGGCGGCTCGTACGCGATGACGCTGGACAGCAACTGCGGCAAGGTGACGATCGCGCTGGACGCGGCCAAGGCCCCGCACACCGTGAACTCCTTCGCCTTCCTGGCCGGCGAGCAGTACTTCGACCACACCAAGTGCCACCGCCTGACCACCGACGGCATCTTCGTGCTCCAGTGCGGCGACCCGACCGCCAGCGCGACCGTCCCGGGCGGCACCGGCGGCCCCGGCTACAAGTTCGCGGACGAGAACCTCACCGGCGCGACCTACCCGGCCGGCACCGTGGCGATGGCCAACTCCGGCCCGGGCACCAACGGCAGCCAGTTCTTCCTGGTCTACAAGGACACCAAGCTGCCGCCGAACTACACCCCCTTCGGCAAGATCACCGGTGGCCTGGACGTGGTGCAGAAGATCGCGGCCGCGGGCACCCTGGAGGGCTCGCCGGACGGCCACCCGATGGCCGATGTCACCTTCAACTCCGTTACGGTAGCGAAGGGTTGACCAACTCCGGGGCCGTCGGCGGGCGGTGTGCGCGCCGCCCCCGCACGGCCCCGGACCGAAATCGCCCGGCCCGGATGCGGACAGCACCGGTCCTGGTCGCCTATGTTGGCGTTGTATAGGGTGCCCGGACCCGCCTAGCCGTCACCCTCGGCAGCAAGGCACGGCGGACGGGGACGGCGGACTCTTTCGGTCCGTCGCACATCAACTGTGGACGACGGACGCGCGCCGCCCCGGCGCGGGCGCGACGTCATGTGGAGGACGCGCTATGAGCAGCGACCCGTGGGGCCGTGTGGACGAGCAGGGCACGGTCTACGTCAGGACGGCCGACGGCGAACGCGTCGTCGGTTCCTGGCAGGCCGGCTCGCCCGAGGAGGCCCTCGCCTACTTCGAGCGCAAGTACCAGGGCATCGAGGTGGAGATCGGCCTGCTGGAGAAGCGGGTGCGCACCACCGACCTGGCCGCCAAGGACGCCCAGACCGCGCTGGAGCACCTGCGCGCCCAGGTCGTCGAGGGGCACGCGGTCGGTGACCTGGAGGCCCTGGCCAAGCGGCTGGACACGCTCGCCGGCGAGATCGAGAGCCGGCGCGAGGAGCGCAAGGCCGCCCGCGCCAAGGCCCAGGACGAGGCCCGTGCGGCCAAGGACGCCCTGGTCGCCGAGGCCGAGCAGCTCGCCGAGTCCACCCAGTGGCGGGAGGCCGGAGACCGGCTGCGCGCCCTGGTGGACACCTGGAAGGGCCTGCCCCGGCTGGACCGCAAGAGCGACGACGAGCTGTGGCACCGCTTCTCGCACGCCCGCTCGGTCTTCTCCAAGCACCGCAAGGCGCACTTCGCGACCCTGGACGCCGAGCGCGAGAAGGCCCGGCAGACCAAGGAGGCGCTGGTCGCCGAGGCCGAGGCGCTGTCCTCGTCGACGGAGTGGGGCAGCACCGCCGCCTCCTACCGCGACCTGATGGCGCGCTGGAAGGCCGCCGGCCGGGCCCAGCGGGACATCGAGGACGAGCTGTGGGCGCGGTTCCGCGGTGCCCAGGACGTCTTCTTCCAGGCCCGCTCCTCGGTGTTCAGCGAGCGGGACGCCGAGCAGGTCGAGAACCAGAAGCTCAAGGAGGCGCTGGCCGTCGAGGCCGAGGCGATCCTGCCGATCACCGACCTCAAGGCCGCCAAGGCCGCGCTGCGCGAGGTCAACGAGCGCTGGGAGGCCATCGGGCACGTGCCGCGCGAGGTCCGTCCGAAGCTGGACGGCCGGCTGAACGCGGTCGAGCGGGCCATCCGCGAGGCCGAGGACGCCGAGTGGAAGCGCTCCAACCCGGAGGCCAAGGCCCGCGCCGCCGGCATGGTGGGCCTGTTCCAGGCGAAGGCCGACAAGATCCAGGCCGACCTGGACAAGGCCCGCGCGGCCGGCAACGCCTCCAGGACCGCCAAGCTGGAGTCCGAGCTGGCGGGCGTGCAGACCCTGCTGGAGCAGGCGCACAAGAGCCAGGAGGAGTTCAGCGGCTGAGTGCCCCGCCGCGGCTGATCGGCCGACCGGGCCGCTCGCCCCGACACGCTGAACGGCGAAGGCCCCCGGGATCGCTCCCGGGGGCCTTTCGCGCTGCTGCTCCAGGTGGAGGCGCCGCCGCCCGCCGCTACTTGCGGGCGGAGGTGACGCGGTAGACGTCGTAGACGCCCTCGACCCCGCGCACCGCCTTGAGCACGTGGCCCAGGTGCTTCGGGTCGCCCATCTCGAAGGTGAAGCGGCTCATCGCCACCCGGTCCCGGGAGGTCTGCACCGCCGCCGACAGGATGTTGACGTGCTGGTCGGAGAGCACCCGGGTGACGTCCGAGAGCAGCCGGGAGCGGTCCAGCGCCTCGACCTGGATGGCCACCAGGAAGACGGAGGACTGGGTGGCCGCCCACTCGACGTCGATCATGCGCTCCGGCTGCTGGCTCAGCGCCTCCACGTTGACGCAGTCGGCGCGGTGCACCGAGACGCCGTTGCCGCGGGTCACGAAGCCGACGATCGGGTCGCCCGGCACCGGGGTGCAGCAGCGGGAGAGCTTGACCCAGACGTCCTCGATGCCCTTGACGATCACGCCCGGGTCGCCCTTGGCCCGGCGGCGCACCGCGCGGCGGTTGTCGTGGGTCGGGGTGGCGGTCTCCGCCAGGTCCTCGGTGGCGCCCTCCTCGCCGCCGAGCGCCTGGACGAGCTTCTGCACGATGTTCGGCGCGGCGACGTGGCCCTCGCCGATCGCGGCGTAGAGCGAGGAGATGTCGGGGTAGCGCATCTCGTGGGCCAGGGTGACCAGCGAGTCGCCGGTCAGGATCCGCTGGATCGGCAGGCCCTGCTTGCGCATCGCCCGGACGATCGCCTCCTTGCCGTGCTCGATCGCCTCCTCGCGGCGCTCCTTGGAGAACCAGGCGCGGATCTTGTTGCGGGCGCGCGGTGACTTGACGAAGCCCAGCCAGTCCCGGGACGGGCCGGCGTTCTCCGCCTTGGAGGTGAACACCTCGACGGTGTCGCCGTTCTCCAGGGTCGACTCCAGCGGCACCAGCCGCCCGTTGACCCTGGCGCCTATCGTCCGGTAGCCGACCTCGGTGTGCACCGCGAAGGCGAAGTCGACCGGGGTGGCCCCGGCCGGCAGGGCTATCACGTCGCCCTTGGGGGTGAAGACGAAGACCTCGTTGCTGGCCAGGTCGAAGCGGAGCGACTCCAGGAACTCGCCCGGGTCGGCCGTCTCCTTCTGCCAGTCCAGCAGCTGCCGCAGCCAGGCCATCTCGTTGACGGCGCCGGCCTTGTCGTCCTTGCGGACCTGGGTCGGGGTGTCGGTGCGGACCTTGGAGGCCCCGGCGACCGCGCGCTGCTTGTACTTCCAGTGGGCGGCGATGCCGTACTCGGCCCGCCGGTGCATGTCGAAGGTGCGGATCTGCAGCTCGACGGGCTTGCCCCCGGGACCGATCACCGTGGTGTGCAGTGACTGGTACATGTTGAACTTGGGCATCGCGATGTAGTCCTTGAACCGCCCCGGCACCGGGTTCCACCGCGCGTGGATGGTGCCCAGCGCCGCGTAGCAGTCGCGGACGGTGTCGACCAGGACCCGGATGCCCACCAGGTCGTAGATCTCGGCGAAGTCCCGGCCCCGGACGATCATCTTCTGGTAGACCGAGTAGTAGTGCTTCGGCCGGCCGGTGACGGAGGCGGTGATGCGGGCGCCGCGCAGGTCCCCCTGGACCTGGTCGATGACGGTCGCCAGGTACTCGTCCCGCTTGGGGGCGCGCTCGGCGACCAGCCGGACGATCTCGTCGTACATCTTGGGGTAGAGGATCGCGAAGGCGAGGTCCTCCAGCTCCCACTTGATGGTGTTCATGCCCAGCCGGTGCGCCAGCGGGGCGTAGATCTCCAGCGTCTCGCGGGCCTTCTTCTCCTGCTTCTCCCGCTTGAGGTAGCGCATCGTGCGCATGTTGTGCAGGCGGTCGGCCAGCTTGATCACCAGGACCCGCGGGTCCTTGGCCATCGCCACGACCATCTTGCGGACCGTCTCGGCCTGCGCGGCCTCGCCGAACTTGACCCGGTCCAGCTTGGTGACGCCGTCCACCAGCAGCGCCACCGAGTCCCCGAAGTCCTTGCGCAGGGTCTCCAGGCCGTAGTCGGTGTCCTCGACGGTGTCGTGCAGCAGCCCGGCCATCAGGGTCGGGGCGTCCATGCCGAGCTCGGCCAGGATCGTCGCCACGGCCAGCGGGTGGGTGATGTACGGGTCGCCGCTCTTGCGCTTCTGTCCGCGGTGCCACTTCTCGGCGACCGCGTACGCCTTCTCTATGTCCCGCAGCAGCGCCGGGTCGGCCTTGGGGTCGTTGGCCCGGATCGAGCGGAACAGCGGCTCCAGGACGGGGTTGAGCACGCTGGAACGCTGGCCGCCCAGACGGGCCAGCCGGGCGCGCATGCCGCCGGTGGAGCCGCGGCCGGAGGGGCCGAGCGAACGCGAGGAGGTCGGCGCCGGGCGTGCCGGGGTGGCCCCCGAGGGCGTGGGACGGTTTTCGGGGGCGGCCGCTGCGGCCGTGGGCACAACCTCGTCGGGCAAGGACAACTCCTCGGGGCACCGGGCCGACCCCTGCCGAGGCCCGAACGGTCGGACACAACCGGGAGGGGATGAATCTTCATGGTACCGAGCCGGGCGCCGCGGTGTTCATCCGGCCGGGCCGGAAACGGAAGGGCGGCGGTCGGATGTTCCGACCGCCGCCCTTCCCCGGGATCTCTCAGACCGTGACCAGCGTCTCCAGCGGAGCGCCGTCCAGGTGCCCGGCCAGCCGCTCGCGGCCGTCCAGGAAGCCCAGCTCCATCAGCACCACGACGCCCACCAGCCGGGCCCCGGCCTCCTTGACCAGGTCCAGCGAGGCGCCGATGGTGCCACCGGTGGCCAGCACGTCGTCCACCACCAGCACCCGCTCACCGGGCGCGAAGGCGTCGCACTGGACCTCCAGCGTCGCCGAGCCGTACTCCAGCTCGTACGAGCGCCGGAACACCTCGCCGGGCAGCTTGCCCTGCTTGCGGATCGGCACGAAGCCGAGCCCGGCCGCGTAGGCCGCCGGAGCCGCCAGCACGAAGCCGCGCGCCTCCAGGCCCACCACCTTGGTCGCACCGAGCTCCTCGGCCCGGGCCGCCAGCGCCCGGGTGAGGGCGCCGAAGGCCTCGGCGTCGGCGAGCAGCGGCGCGATGTCCTTGAACAGCACACCCGGCTTCGGGTAGTCCGGGACGTCCCGGATCCGGCTGTTCAGCAGCTCGGCCAGTGCGGTGTCGGCGGTGGTCACGGTTCTGTCCTTCACGGTGGTGGTGGCCCGGGTCTCGGCCGGGGTCAGCGCTTGGTGGACGGACGGCCCTTGGCACGCGTGGTGCCGGCCGCGCGGCCGCGCTGTCCGACCATACCCGCAGGCTGCTCCTCGTCCGTCGACCCGTCCGCCTCGACGCCCTCCGCGGCCCCGGCCTTGGCGGCGGCCGCGGCACGGTGCTGGAGGACCCGCTTGCGCAGCGCCTTCATCTCCGGCTGCTCCTCCTTGAGCTGCGCCAGCAGCGGGGTGGCGACGCAGATCGAGGAGTAGGCACCGGCCGCGAGGCCGATGAACAGCGCGAGCGAGATGTCGTTCAGGGTGCCGGCGCCCAGGAGGCCGCCGCCGATGAACAGCAGCGCGGCGACCGGCAGCAGCGCCACCACGGTGGTGTTGAGCGAGCGCACCAGGGTCTGGTTGAGGCCCGCGTTGGCGGCCTCGCTGTAGGTGAGCTTGTTCTGCTTCTCGATCCCCTTGGTGTTCTCCTTCACGGTGTCGAAGACGACGACCGTGTCGTAGAGCGAGTAACCGAGGATCGTCAGGAAGCCGATCACCGTGCCCGGGGTGACCTCGAAGCCCACCAGGGCGTACACGCCGATGGTGATCAGGAGGTCGTGGATGAGGGCGACCAGCGCCGACACGGCCATCCGCCACTCGAAGGCGATCGCCAGGTAGACCGTCACCAGGACCATGAAGACGATCAGGCCGGTGAGCGCCTTCTGGGAGATCTGCTTGCCCCAGCTGGGGCCGATCACCTGGGCCTCGACGGTGTCCAGCGGGACGTCGAGCTTCTTCGCGAGCTCGGAGCGGATCTCGTCGGAGCTCTTCGTCTCCTCGGTGCTGACCTGGATGCGGATCTTGCCGTTGTCGGTCGACTGCACCAGCGGGTGCGAGGAGACGACCCCGTCCGCGGTGTCCTGCGCCTGGGAGACCGTCAGTCCGGGCTTGGACACGGTGTAGACCGAGCCGCCCTTGAACTCGATGCCCAGGTGCAGGCCCATGGCCAGGCCGATCGCCGCGACCAGCACGATCACGCCGGAGATGGAGTACCAGAGCTTGCGGCGACCGACGAAGTCGAAGCTGACTTCACCCTGGTAGAGCCGGTGGCCCAGGTTGGAGAAGCGTGACACGGTGTCAGGCCTCCTTCACGGCGGCAGAGGAGGGGCTACGGCGACGGCTGCTGCGCAGCGGCGGGCGGGCGCCCAGCCGCTTCGGGTCCAGGCCGGACCACGGGTGGCCGTCCAGGAAGAACTTGCGACGGGCCAGCAGCGTGATCAGCGGCTTGGTGAAGAGGAAGATCACCACGACGTCGAGCAGGGTGGTCAGACCCAGGGTGAACGCGAAGCCCTGGACCTTGCCGACCGAGACCACGTAGAGCACGGCGGCACAGAGGAAGGACACGAAGTCCGAGACCAGGATGGTGCGCCGGGCGCGCGGCCAGGCCCGCTGGACCGCCGGGCGCAGCGGGGCACCCTCGCGGACCTCGTCGCGGATGCGCTCGAAGTACACGATGAAGGAGTCGGCGGTGATGCCGATCGCGACGATCGCGCCGCAGACCGCGGGCAGGTTCAGCGCGAAGCCGATCGCGTTGCCGAGCAGGCTCATGATCGAGTAGGTCAGGGCCGCCGAGACGAGCAGACCGGCGATCGAGACCAGGCCCAGACCGCGGTAGTAGATCAGCGAGTAGGCGACCACGAGGATCATGCCGATGGCGCCGGCCACCAGACCGGCCTTGAGCTGGTCGCTGCCGAGCGCCGGGGAGACGGTGGTGATGTCGCTCTTGGCGAACTCCAGCGGCAGGGCGCCGTAGCTCAGCACGTTGGCGAGGTCCTGCGCCTCGGCCTGCGAGAAGCGGCCGGTGATGACCGCGCTGCCGCCCGGGATCGGTCCGTTGACCTGCGGGTGGGAGACGACCTGGTTGTCCAGCACGATGGCGAACTGGTTGTTCGGCGGGGCCTGCGAGGCCAGCTGGCCGGTGACCTTGGCGAAGGCGTCGCTGCCGCTGCTGTTGAACTGCAGCTGGACCTGCCAGCCGGCACCCTGCTGGGTGTCGATGGTGGCCTGGGCCTTGGAGACGTCCGCGCCCTTCACGGCCGCGGGGCCGAGGGCCAGCTTCTCGTAGTAGCCGTTCTCGGCCTTCTGGGAGCAGGCGACGACGGCCTTGTCCTCGGCGCCGGTCTGGGCGGCGCGGACGTCCGGCTTGGAGCAGTCCAGGGCGGCGAACGCGGCGGCCAGCTCGGGCGGCACGGTGCCCTGGGTCATCGCGTTGCTGATGTCGGCCGGGGTCTGCGGGGCGGCCGGGTCACCGGTGGCGGCCGGGGCCGCGCTGCCGGATGCGGCGGCGGAGGGCGCGGTGCTCGCGGCGCCGCTGGCGGCGGCGGTCGGGCTGGCGCCCTCGGCGGCCAGCGCCTCGCTCGCGGGGCGGCCCTGCTTGGTGGCGCCCGCGGAGGGGGCACCGGCGGAGGCGGACGGGGCGCCGGCGGTGGCCGGCGGGGTGGCGGCCGGGGTGCCGGTGGCGCCCGCGGACGGGGTGCCCGTCGGAGCCGGGGCGCTGACGCCGCTGGGGGCCGTGGCCAGGACCGGACGGAAGAACAGCTTGGCGGTGGTACCGACCTGGTCCGCCGCGTTCTGCCGGTCGCCGCCCTTGGGGATGTTCACGATGATCGTGTCCGACCCCTGGGTCTGGACCTCCGCCTCGGAGACACCCATACCGTTGACCCGGCGCTCGATGATCCCGACGGCGATGTCCATGTTGGACTTGCTGAGCGCCTTGGGATCGGTCGACTTCGCGGTCAGCGTGATGCTGGTGCCACCGGCGAGGTCGATCCCGAGCCGGGGCTTGGTGGTGCCCGTCCCGAACATGAGGGCGACCAGTCCGACGGTGACGACCAGGATGAGGGCCAGCGCCCGCCCTGGGTAGCCGTCGCGCGGGCGCGACTTGGGTGTTGCCACCTTGCTCGTTTCTCCCTGTCCATGCCACTTTCCCGGCCGTACCCCCGGCCGGCGATCGTCGGGACGGGGGTACGGCGGTTCTGCGGCCCTGAGGTCCTGTGGGCTCGCGGCACTGTGCCGCGCGAACGGGCGGGTTGCCCGTCCGTACTACTTGCTCGCGGGAGCCCCGCCCTCGGCATCGCCCTTCTCGGCGCTGTCCTTGGTGAGCGTCAGCGGCTTGTCCTCGACCGGCTCGGCGTCCTCGGCCTCCGGCTCGGGCAGCTCGTCATCGGCGGGGCGACCGTTGATGATCGCGTCGTACTCCTGGGGGTCCAGGACGGCCGCGACCGCGCTCTTGGTGAAGTGGGTGACCACGCCGGGCGCGATCTCCAGCTCGACGGTCTCCTCGTTGACCGCCTTCACCTGGGCGTACAGGCCACCGATGGTGCGCACACCGGCCCCGGGCTCCAGCGCGGTCTGCATCTGCTGCATCTGCTGCTGGCGCTTCTTCTGCGACCGGAACATGAGCACGATCGCGATGATCGGGAGGAGGAGGATGATGAGGTTCACTGCAGCCAGGGTCCTTTACGGGCCGCCGGCCGGCGGCCTGTGTGGTATTGGTCGGCCCGTCAGGTGAGAGGGGCGGTCCGGCGGAGTCTAGGCGACCCCGAATCGATCGGACAACGCCAAGCATCGCATCCTGCCGCCGAAAGTGGCGAGCCTCGTCCTGCACAGTTTCCCCGGACGTCGTTCCGGGCTTCTCCCTGTGCCACCACGGAAGCATCGGGTGGGAACCGCCCGACCGGACTCACCCGTTCAGCCGATGGCGGTCAACTTTCGTCGGCGGGGAACAGCTCCGACTGCGCCGGAACACTTCCGCGAGCGGTCCGGACCGCCGGGTTCTGTACCGGCGGGGTCAGACCCATGTGCTGCCAGGCCGCGGCGGTGGCGATCCGGCCCCGCGGGGTGCGGGCGAGCAGGCCCTCGCGGACCAGGAAGGGCTCGGCGACCTCCTCGACCGTCTCGGACTCCTCCCCCACGGCGACCGCGAGTGTCGACAAACCGACCGGACCGCCGCCGAACAGCCGCAGCAGCGCGTCCAGCACCGCGCGGTCCAGCCGGTCCAGGCCGCGGGCGTCCACCTCGTAGACGTCCAGCGCCTGAGCGGCGATCCCGGCGCTGACCCTGCCGTCGTGCCGGACCTGGGCGTAGTCGCGGACCCGGCGCAGCAGCCGGTTGGCGATGCGCGGGGTGCCGCGCGAGCGCCCGGCGATCTCGGCCGCGCCGGCCGGGTCTATCTCCACGTCCAGGAGCGCGGCCGAGCGGTGCACCACCCGCTGGAGCTCGGACGGGGCGTAGAACTCCATGTGCCCGGTGAAGCCGAAGCGGTCGCGCAGCGGGGGCGGCAGCAGGCCGGCCCGGGTGGTGGCGCCGACCAGGGTGAAGGGCGGCAGCTCCAGCGGGATGGCGGTGGCGCCCGGCCCCTTGCCGACGATCACGTCGACCCGGAAGTCCTCCATCGCCATGTAGAGCATCTCCTCGGCCGGCCGGGACATCCGGTGGATCTCGTCGAGGAAGAGCACCTCGCCCTCGGTGAGCGAGGAGAGGATCGCCGCGAGGTCCCCCGCGTGCTGGATGGCCGGGCCCGAGGTGATCCGGATCGGGGCGCCCAACTCGGCGGCGATGATCATGGACAGGGTGGTCTTGCCGAGCCCGGGCGGGCCGCTCAGCAGCACGTGGTCGGGCGCGCTGCCGCGCTTGCGGGCGGCCTGGAGCACCAGGGACAGCTGCTCGCGCACCCGCTCCTGGCCGATGAACTCGTCCAGCAGCTTGGGGCGCAGCGCCGCCTCCACCGCCTGGTCCTCGCCGTCGGCGGCGGCCGTGACCAGCCGGTCGGCGGGTTCCGGGTCGTACATCGTCGCGGGCTCCAGAATCTCCGGTGTCGACAAAGGGACAGATCGTCAGTGGTCAGCGGGCGCGGTTGAGGCCGCGCAGGGCGAGCCGGAGCAGGGCGCCGACGTCCGGCGTCGCCTGCGCCTCGGCCTCCGGCGTGACGGCCGCGACCGCGTCGTCCGCCTCCCGCGGGGCGTAACCGAGGCCGGTGAGCGCGGAGTGCAGCTGCTCGGTCCACGGCGCCGGGCCGGCCGCGAGCGGCTTCTGCGCGGGCACGGCGCCGTGCGGGGCACCGAGCTTGTCCTTGTACTCCAGCAGCAGCTTCGCCGCCTTGGCCTTGCCGATGCCGGGCACCGCGACCAGGGCCTTCTCGTCGCCGCCCGCGATCGCGGCGCGCAGCGCGTCGGGGCTGTGCACCCCGAGGATCGCCTGCGCCAGCTTGGGGCCCACGCCGGGCGCGGCCTGGAGGATCTCGAACACGGCGCGCTCGTCGTCGTCGGCGAAGCCGAAGAGCGTCAGCGAGTCCTCCCGGACCACCAGCGAGGTGGCCAGCCGGGCCGGCTCGCCCAGCCGCAGTCCGGCCAGGGTGTTCGGGGTGCACTGCACGGCCATGCCGACCCCGCCGACCTCGACCACCGCGATCCCGGAGGAGATGGCCGCCACGGGCCCTTGGACGAAGGCGATCATCGGACGGTGCCTTTCGGAGGAGTGGAGCGTGCGGTGGTGCGGGCGGCCCGGACGGCGGCCTCCAGCCGGTTCGTCGCCCCGCCGCGCCAGATGTGGCAGATGGCCAGCGCCAGCGCGTCGGCGGCGTCGGCGGGCTTGGGCGGGGCGTCCAGCCGCAGCAGGCGCTGCACCATGGCGGTGACCTGCGCCTTGTCGGCCCGGCCCGAGCCGGTGACGGCGGCCTTGACCTCGCTGGGGGTGTGCAGGGTGACGGGTATGCCGCGCCGGGTGGCGCAGAGCATCGCGACGGCGCTGGCCTGGGCGGTGCCCATCACGGTGCGGACGTTGTGCTGGGCGAAGACCCGCTCGACGGCGACCAGGTCGGGCCGGTGCTCGTCCAGCCAGGCCTCGATGCCCTGCTCGACCCGGAGCAGCCGCTGCCCGATCTCCGCCTCGGCCGGGGTGCGCACCACGCCGACCCCGGCCATCCGCAGCGGCCGGCCCGGCGCGCCCTCGACCACGCCGACCCCGCACCTGGTCAGCCCCGGGTCCACGCCCAGTACCCGCACCACTCGCCCCGACTCCCTGCCACTCGCCGTGAAGGACCTCCGCAGGCTACCGCCCGGGTCCGACAACCCCACCGACGACACCGGCCCGGTGGTCCAGGGACCACCGGGCCGGGCAGTGAGAACGGTCACTCGCCGTCGATCGATCGATGCCGTGTCACTCGGCGTCGAGCTGCGCACCGACCTCGTCGGAGATGTCGAAGTTGGCGAAGACGTTCTGCACGTCGTCGCTGTCCTCCAGCGCGTCGATCAGCTTCAGGATCTTGCGGGCGCCGTCGACGTCCAGCTCGACCTGCATGCTGGGGAGGAAGTTGGCCTCGGCCGAGTCGTAGTCGACGCCGGCGTCGACCAACGCGGTGCGCACGGCGACCATCTTCGAGGCCTCGGAGACGATCTCGAACGAGTCGCCGAGGTCGTTGATCTCCTCGGGCTCCTGGTCCAGGACGACCTCGAACAGCTTGTCCTCGTCCACGCCGTCGGCCTTGGGGACGATGACGACGCCCTTGCGGGTGAACAGGTAGGACACCGAGCCCGGGTCGGCCATCGAGCCGCCGTTGCGGGTCATCGCGACGCGCACGTCGGAGGCCGCGCGGTTGCGGTTGTCGGTGAGGCACTCGATCAGGACGGCGACACCGTTGGGGCCGTAGCCCTCGTACATGATGGTCTGGTAGTCGGCGCCGCCGGCCTCCAGACCGCCACCGCGCTTGACGGCGCGGTTGATGTTGTCGATCGGGACCGAGCTCTTCTTCGCCTTCTGGATGGCGTCGTAGAGGGTCGGGTTGCCCGCCGGGTCGGGACCGCCGGTGCGCGCCGCCACCTCGATGTTCTTGATCATCTTGGCGAAGAGCTTGCCGCGCTTGGCGTCGATCACGGCCTTCTTGTGCTTGGTGGTAGCCCACTTAGAGTGGCCGGACATCGCCAGCTCCTTTACGTCGCCAAAGGGAAATGAACAGATGAGATCTTACCGGTGTGCCACCGGTGAGGCGCACACGGTCAACGCGCGGCCGCGGCGAGGTGCTCCTCGACCATCCGTACGAAGTACGCGTGCACCCGGTGGTCACCCGTCAGCTCCGGGTGGAAGGAGGTCGCCAGCAGGTTTCCCTGGCGCACCGCCACGATCCGGCTCTCCGGACCGTCCGCGGCGGGCAGCTCGGCCAGCACCTCGACGCCCGCGCCGACCGACTCGACCCAGGGGGCGCGGATGAAGACGCCGTGCACCGGCACGTCGTCCAGGCCCGCGAAGTCGATCCCCGACTCGAAGGACTCGTTCTGGCGCCCGAAGGCGTTGCGGCGCACCGTCATGTCGATGCCGCCGACGGTCTGCTGGTCCTCCCGGCCGTCCAGGATCTTGTCCGCCAGCATGATCATGCCCGCGCAGGTGCCGTAGACCGGCATCCCGGCGGCGACCCGCTCGCGCAGCGGGTCCATCACGCCGAACAGCAGCGCCAGCTTGGACATGGTGGTGGACTCCCCGCCGGGGATCACCAGCGCGTCGACCTCGGCCAGCTCCTCGGCGCGGCGCACCGGACGGGCGAGCGCGTCGGCCTCGGCCAGCGCCACCAGGTGCTCGCGGACGTCGCCCTGCAGGGCGAGGACGCCGATGACAGGAGTGCTCACGGTCTTCAACCTCTATCGATCGTTACGACGGACTACGTGGCGCGGCCCGCCGCGCACCGAGGCGCTGCGGCGGGCCGGCTCGGAACGGCGGGTGGCTACCAGCCGCGGTTGGCGTAGCGCTCGGTCTCCGGCAGGGTGTCGCAGTTGATGCCGACCATGGCCTCGCCCAGGTTGCGCGAGGCGTCCGCGATGACCTTCGGGTCGTCGAAGAAGGTGGTGGCCTTCACGATGGCGGCGGCGCGCTTGGCCGGGTCGCCCGACTTGAAGATGCCGGAGCCGACGAAGACGCCCTCGGCGCCCAGCTGGCGCATCAGCGCGGCGTCGGCCGGGGTGGCCACGCCACCGGCGGAGAACAGCACGACCGGCAGCTTGCCGAGCTCGGCGACCTCCTTGACCAGCTCGTACGGGGCGCGCAGCTCCTTGGCGGCGGCGTACAGCTCGTTGTTGTCGAAGCCGCGCAGCTTGGCGATCTCGTTCTTGATCTGGCGCAGGTGGCGGACGGCCTCGACGACGTTGCCGGTGCCGGCCTCACCCTTCGAACGGATCATGGCCGCGCCCTCGGCGATGCGGCGCAGGGCCTCGCCCAGGTTGGTGGCGCCGCAGACGAAGGGGGTGGTGAACGCCCACTTGTCGGAGTGGTTGATCTCGTCGGCCGGGGTCAGCACCTCGGACTCGTCGATGTAGTCGACGCCCAGCGACTGCAGCACCTGGGCCTCGACGAAGTGACCGATGCGGGACTTGGCCATCACCGGGATGGAGACCGCCTCGATGATCTCCTCGATCATGTTCGGGTCGGACATGCGGGCCACGCCGCCGTCCTTGCGGATGTCCGCCGGAACCCGCTCCAGGGCCATGACGGCGACCGCGCCGGCGTCCTCGGCGATCTTGGCCTGCTCGGCGTTGACCACGTCCATGATCACACCGCCCTTGAGCTGCTCGGCCATGCCGCGCTTGACCCGGGCGGTGCCGATCTGCGGCTGGTCTGCGGTGGTGGGGGTGGTGGACACGTGAGACCTCACTCGAAGATGAATCAGTGCTATCGCCCTATGGTAGGCAGACCGAATGGCCCCATCATGCGCCACCAAGTCCAGCCCGGACGACGGGATACGACAAACGGGCCGTATCCGGGGGACACCTTAAGCAGGCGCCCCTTCGGGCGTGAGGGCGGGCGGCGGGGCATCGTCCATTTCGAACGCCAGCGGGAAGGGCGCCTTGCCCGCCAACCGGAAGTACCGCACCAGCCGGTGCTCGCGCACCGCCCGGGCCGCCCGCACCGCGTCGTTGTGGAACCGACGGGCCATCGGCACCCGCCGCACCGCGGCCGTCAGATCACGAACCGCGTCCTCACCGCCCGGCTCGGCCATCAGCGCCGCCACCTGCTCCGGCTCCTCGAGCACCGCCCGCAGCGCCAGGCTCAGCTGGCTCTCCGCCACCTCGCGCTGCTCGTCCTCGGCCTGCCGCGCCGCGTGCGCCGCGTCCAGCAGCAGCAGCGAGGCCGCCGGGTCCAGCAGCGAGGACGTCGCCAGTTCCATCGCCACCGAGGCCCGACGGACCAGCTGCGCGTCCAGCGCCGCCCGCGCGGCGTCGATCCGGGCGTGCAGCCGGTCCAGACGGCCGGCCGTCCAACTCAGGTACATGCCGAACAGCACCACGGCCACGCCGGCCCAGATCCAGGTAGTCACGGGCCGCTACGTTACCGGGTGTCACCGGTTCAGCCCTGGGCGGTCGCGTTCCGGTAGCTCTCCCGGTCGATGTCCGCGACGTTCACCGCCGTGAACAACCGGGTGCCCGGCCGCGGCCGGACGTACTGCGCCAGCAGCGCCAGCACGCCCTCGCTCAGCGCCGCCTTCGCCTCCGGCGTACGGCCCGGGAAGATCTGGAACTCCACGAACACCTGGGTGTCGCCGTCCGCCCCGCCGGTGCCGACCACCAGTTCCTCGCTCTGCCGGAACACCGTCCTGCAGGACTCCGGCTTCGCGTCGATCGTCGTCTCCGCCAGCCGGTTGATCGCCAGGCCGAGGCCCCGGCGGTCG
>NZ_JBSFWR010000131.1:0-20083 GCF_053594915.1 Kitasatospora sp. NPDC002543
GGAGAGCACTACCTTGACACGGTAGGGGTCACTGGTTCAATCCCAGTATCGCGCACAGTAACGGCCGGGGCCGCGATCCATGAGGATCGCGGCCCCGGCCCTTTTGTCGTCCCGCGCAGGCCCCCGGACCAGGACGTCGCGGGCCAAGGGGTGATGGAAAGGGAAGAGCCGCGTACGGACGCCCTCACCGACGTCCGTACGCGGCATCTCCGCCTGCCGGGGCGCTCTGCGCACCGCTCACGCCCGTCCGCGTGTCATCGCGGCCGCGGCCTCCCCGGCGGCACCGTTCCCCGTCCCCAGGGGATCGGTGCCAGTCTTCGACCGGCCTCGCGGGGCCGGTGTCCTTGTTCCTTCTGCTCAGCGGGTGATCAGATCGGCGACGGCCTGGGCCTGGTTCGCCATCTGCTCCCATCCGCCGAAGAGCAGCACCAGGAGCACGGCGCACGGCAGGGCCATGGCCAGCGCCACGGCGGGGTGCCGCGTGGGCTGCTCGGCGGACCGGGACTGGATGAAGGCCGGCCGACGGCGGCGGGGGGTTCCCGTGAGCTGCGGTGGCATGTCCCTGCTCCTGATCCGGTCGAGTTGGCGCGGTGAACGGCTTACCTCGGGGGACGAGCTCCCCGTCCACCGCTGGACACAACGCTATTGGCCGCGGGGGCCTCCGGGCGTCATGCCGTCGTACTGTTCCTCGGACGTCCGGGAGGATGACGATCCGACTCAGGTCCTACTACCGCAGGGGGACGGAAGGCTCATCCGACCCCCGAGGGAACCCTGAGGGGCAACCCCGAGACGCCCGCCGACGCCCCCGTGACCTGCAGGTCAGCGCAAGATCGGACAATCGCACGGCCGCTTCAGGTGTTGCGTATCAGCACACCGCAGCGGGCAGTCCGTAAGCTGTGCCAGACAGGAACTGACGATGGCCCAACCGACGGGGCCTCACCCACCGGCTGACGGGGAACGAAACATGGCGATGATGCGGCTGAGGCGTGAGGACCCCCGCATCGTCGGGCCGTACCGCCTGCACCGGCGACTGGGCGCCGGCGGCATGGGCGTGGTCTACCTCGGATCCGACCGCCGCGGACAGCGCGTCGCCCTCAAACTGATCCGCGCCGAACTCGCCGAGGACCAGGAGTTCCGCACCCGCTTCGCCCGCGAGATCGCCGCCGCCTCCCGGATCCGGGGCGGCTGCACCGCCCGCGTGGTCGGCTCCGACATCGAGACCGAACGGCCCTGGCTGGCCACCGCGTACGTCCCCGGACCCTCGCTCTACAAGCGGGTCGGCGACGAGGGGCCGCTGAACTGGCCGGAGGCGGCCCGGATCGGGGCCGCACTGGCCGACGGGCTCGTCAAGGTGCACGAGGCGGGAGTGGTCCACCGGGACCTCAAGCCGTCCAACATCCTGCTCTCGCCCCGGGGCCCGCGGATCATCGACTTCGGCATCGCGTGGTCGCGCGGCGCCAGCACACTCACCCACGTCGGCACCGCGGTCGGCTCCCCCGGCTTCCTCGCGCCCGAGCAGGTACGCGGGGTCGCCGTCACGCCCGCCACCGACGTCTTCGCCTTCGGGGCCACGCTCGCGTACGCGCTCACGGGGGACACCCCGTTCGGATCCGGGGCGTCCTCCGAAGTGATGCTCTACCGGGTCGTCCACGAGGAACCCGACCTCTCCGCCGTACCGCCGCAACTGGCGCCGCTGATCCGGGCCTGCCTGGCCAAGGAACCCGCCGAACGGCCCGGAGCCGCCGCACTCCACGAACGGCTCAGCGAACTGGCGGCGCGCGGAACGGCGGCGGGCGCCGCCGGCGGAGGCGGGCGCGCGGCACGCCCCGGACGGGGCGCCACCGCACCGGCACCGGCACCGGGCCCGGGCCCGGGCCCGCAGGAGAACGGCCGTCAGGGCGTACCCGCCCCCGGGCGCCCGCCCGAGCAGCCCGCCGCGGCACGGCCCCGGGCGGCGGCCGTCGGCCGATTCGGCGCGCAGGCCGCGGGCCGACCCGGCGCGCAGGCGGCCGGGGCCGCGGGACGGCGCCCGCAGGGCCCGGCCGCGCCCCTCCCCCGGCCCGAGCCGACGCCGGTGACCCGGCCGCTGCGGGAACGCCCGGACCGTCCGCAGACCCCGCCCCCGCCCCGCCCCGCCCCGCGCGACCGGGCACCACGGCCCAGGGACCGCCAGCACACCCCCGCCCCCGGGGCGCGGCCCGGCACCGCGCGGCAGCGGCTGCTCCGGCAGCGGCTGGTGGTCTTCGTCACGGTGACCATCGGGGTGGCCCTCGCCATCGCGGCGGCACAGGGGTGCGAGAACCGGGACAACCAGAGCGTCCGGCCGCCGACCGGCGTGGTCGCGAACGCGGGCTCCGGCGGCGAACAGGCCGCCCCGGGAACCTCCGCGGACGTCGCACCGCAGACCTCGACCGCGCCGCTCCCGGCAGCCGCACGTACCGGGACGGACAGCGGGCTGACGGCCCCCCAAGCGCCCGTGCCCACCGTGGACTGGCCCAACCGCAGCTACCCCGACGGGGCCGGCGGGCCGGCCATCGCCCTGCAGAACGGGCACTCCGTCGGGGCCGGCCCCCAGGTCGCGCTGAGCGCGGTGCTGCCGGCCCGGTACAAGGGCCTGCCCGCCTCGGTGGTCGTCCTGCGGCGGGCGGAGGGCTCCGCCCCGGTCGACCTCGTCCAGCTCTACACCTTCACCGGGGACACCCCGGTCGCCACTGCCTCACGCACTTCGGCGGCGGACCCCCAGGCCACGGCCACCTGGCGGCTGGACGGCAGCACGGTCGTCCGCGAGGAGCGCGCGGCCGCCACCGGCGCCGTCAGCTCCACCCGCTACACCGTCCGCACCGACGGCACCCTCGACGAGTCCTGGCCCGGCGCCACCACCCCGCCCCCCGCCGCCGCCCCCGCCCCACCCACCTCGCCCACCGGCTGACCCCCGGAAGCCGGCCCGGCCGGCTCCCCGCGCAGGGCTGCCCGCGAGGCCACCGCGCCATGAGGCGGCGGATGCCCGCGGCAGCACCGGTGCGCGCGAGAAGTCGGACCCGCCGACTTCTCGCGCAGGCCGTCCCCGAGGGCGCCGCGCTGTGAGACGGCGGATGACTTCTGAATCGTGGCCTCCCGAGGCCATGCCGCGGGCCGACGGATGGTCTCAGCGGAGCGGGCGCCAGAAGTCGGGCCCGCCGACTTCCCATGGTGCGGGGCCGGCTCCACCGGCGAGGAGACGGCTGAACTGCTGCGCGGGCCGACTTCTGACGCCTCGCTGGGGGTGTTGGCCGGCGGTGAGGGTGGTCGTCTCGGTTGCATCGTGGCGGCGCGGTGACGTGAGAAGTCGACTCGGCCGACTTCTTGGTGCCCAAAGCCGCGCCGAACGCCAGCTGCCGCCGGGCGGCGGGTACCACCCAAGGTCGGCTCGGTCGACTTCCCGTGCTGCGGTAGTGCCGGCCGGAGAGCGCGAGAAGGACCTGGCCGGCCGACTTCTCGCTGTGGCCGCGCTGCGGACCTGCGGGCGGCAGGTGGTGCCGGCGAAGCAGCTGCGCGGCAGGGCACCGCGCTGTGTGGCGGCGGATGGGCATGAGGGAGCCAGCACGCGCGAGAAGTCGCCCCGGCCGGCTTCTGAAGCGTGGCCGCCCCCGATGCCGTGCTGCGGGCCGACGGATGGCCTCGGTGGAGCGGGCGTACATCAGAAGTCGGACCCGCCGACTTCTGACGCACGGCTGTCCGCCAGGGCGCCGCGCGATGGGAGGGCGGGCGGCCTCGGTGGAACCAGGTGCGCACGAGAAGTCGGCCCAGCCGACTTCCGATGACGTGGCAGCCCACGCAAGGAGAAGGAGGAGGAATGCGGGGGCCGCAGCGCCAGAAGTCGGGCCCGCCGACTTCTGGTGGGCGAGTGCCGTGCTGCGCGGCGGCGGGTGGCCTCGGTGGAGCGGGCGTGCACCAGAAGTCGACTCGGCCGACTTCTGGTGCACGGGGGGTGGTCCCTGGGGGTGGGTCAGGGGGTGGTGACGGCGTAGAAGGCGACGGCTGCGGCGGCGCCGACGTTGAGGGAGTCGATGCCGTGGGCCATGGGGATGCGGACGGGGTGGTGGGCGGCGGCGATGGCGCGGGGGGTGAGGCCGTCGCCCTCGGCGCCGAGCATGAGGGCGGCCTTGGGAAGGCCGTGCGGGGCGAGGGTGTGGAGGTCGACGGCGCTGTCGGCGGGGGTGAGGGCCAGCAGGGTGAAGCCGGCTTCGCGGACGGTGTCGAGGGCGGCGGGCCACGGGTCCAGGCGGGCGTACGGGACGGCGAAGACCGCGCCCATGGAGACCTTGACGGCACGCCGGTAGAGCGGGTCGGCGCAGTCGGGCGAGAGCAGGACGGCGTCCATGCCGAGGGCGGCGGCGCTGCGGAAGATGGCGCCGAGGTTGGTGTGGTCGACCAGGCCCTCCAGCACGGCGACCCGGCGGGCGCCGGCGAGCACCTCGGTGGCGTCGGGGAGGGGCTTGCGCTCCATCGAGGCGAGGGCGCCGCGGTGCACGTGGTAGCCGGTGACGGCTTCGGCGAGCGCGGGCTCGACCACGTGGACGGGGGCGTCGGCCTCGGCGATGACGTCGCCCATCACCTCCAGCCACTTGGGGGTGAGCAGCATCGACCGCATCCGGTAGCCGGCGGCGAGGGCGCGGCGGATGACCTTCTCCCCCTCGGCGATGAAGAGGCCCTCGGCGGGTTCGCGGCGGCGGCGCAGCTCGACGTCGGTGAGGCCGGTGTAGTCGGCGAGGCGGGGGTCGGCCGGGTCGGTGATGGTGCGGGGTTCGGACACCCTGCGATCTTGCCAAGCCCGGGCGGGGAAGGCCAAACGGCCGAGGGAGCGGGGTGGTCCCCGGCAGGCCGTAGTGCAAATATGACCGTATGGCCCGAAATCCGGGCCGATCCTGGGCTCCGTCGGCCTCTGGTGCCACTGGCTCCGCCGGCTCCCCCGGTGGGCGCCCACACGGTCGGCCACAGCTGCCGCGCGCGAAGCCGCGGTGGCCGGTGTGGCGCAGGTCGGTGGCGGGGCAGGTGTTCGCGCTCCAGATCCTGGTCGTCCTGCTGCTGGTGGCGGCGGCCGCGGTGGCGCTGGTGGTGCAGTCGCGCAACGACGCCGAGCACGAGGCGCGCAACCGGTCGGTGGCGGTGGCACAGACCTTCGCCGCCTCGCCGGGCATCGTCGACGCGCTGCGCTCCCCCGACCCGACGACCGTCCTGCAGCCGAGGGCGCAGTCGGCGCGGGTCGCCGCCGGCGTGGACTTCATCGTGGTGCTGAACAACCAGGGCATCCGCTACACCCACCCGGACCCGGCGCGGATCGGCCAGAAGTTCGTCGGCACCTACGAACCCGCGCTGCACGGGCAGGTGGTGACGCAGGAGGTCTCGGGCACGCTGGGCCCGCTGGTGCAGGCGGTCGTCCCGGTGTACGCGCCGGACGGCTCGGTGGCCGGGCTGGTCTCGGCGGGCGTCACGCTGAAGAACGTCAGCAGCGCCAGCGAGCGCCAACTCCCGGTGGTGCTGGGCGCGGCGGCGGCCGCGGTCGGGCTGGCCACGCTCGGGACAGCGCTGATCAGCAGGCGGCTGCGGCGCCAGACGCACGGCCTGGGCCCGGTCGAGATGACCAGGATGTACGAGCACCACGCGGCGGTGCTGCACGCGGTGCGCGAGGGCGTGATGATCGTCGGCGGGGACGGCCTGCTGCTGCTCTGCAACGACGAGGCGCGCCGGCTGCTGGGCCTGCCGCCGGACGCCGAGGGCCGCCCGGTGACCGGGCTGGGCCTGGAACGGGCGCCGCTGGAGCTGCTGACCGCCGAGCACCCGGTGACCGACGAGGTGGTGCTGTCCGGGGAGCGGCTGCTGGCGGTGAACGTCCGGTTGATCGACCAGCCGGGCGGCCCGCCGGGCCGCGTCGCCACGCTGCGCGACTCCACCGAGCTGGCGGCGCTGTCCGGCCGGGCCGAGGGCGCGCAGCGGCGGCTGCGGCTGCTGTACGACGCCGGGGTGACGGTGGGCAGCACGCTGGACGTGACCCGGACGGCGGAGGAGCTGGCGCAGGTCGCGGTGCCGCGGTTCGCGGACTTCGTCACGGTGGACCTGGCGGACCAGGTGCTGACCGGCGAGGAGCCGCCACCGGGCCCCTCGCTGGGGCGGATGCGGCGCACCGCGGTGGCGGGCGTCCGGGACGACGCGCCGTTCTACCCGGTCGGCACGGTGCTGGAGGTGGTGCCCGCGACCCCGCTGGCCGGGACGCTGCACAGCGGCGAGCCGGCCGTCGAGCCGCACCTGACGGCGGCCGGCGGGTGGCGGGAGCAGGACCCGGAGCGGTCGGCGCAGGTACTGGCGTACGGGGTGCACTCGCTGGTGCGGGTGCCGCTGCGGGCGCGCGGGGTGCTGCTGGGGGTGGCCCGGTTCTGGCGGGCGCAGCGGGCGGAGCCTTTCGAGGCGGAGGACCTGGCGCTGGCCGAGGAGCTGGTGGCGCACGCGGCGGTGTGCATCGACAACGCCCGCCGCTACACCCGGGAGCACACCATGGCGGTGACGCTCCAGCACAGCCTGCTGCCGCGCAACCTGCCGGAGCAGACCGCGCTGGACGTGGCGCACCGCTACCTGCCGGCGCAGGCCGGGGTGGGCGGGGACTGGTTCGACGTGATCCCGCTGCCGGGCGCGCGGGTGGCGCTGGTGGTCGGGGACGTGGTGGGGCACGGGCTGCACGCGGCGGCGACGATGGGCCGGCTGCGCACGGCGATCCACAACTTCTCGACCCTGGACCTGCCGCCGGACGAGCTGCTGGGGCACCTGGACGAGCTGGTGAACCGGATCGACCAGGACGAGGCGGCGGGCGGTGAGCGCGCGGAGCTGGCCGGGGCGACCTGCCTGTACGCGATCTACGACCCGGTGTCGCGCCGCTGCACGCTGGCCAGCGCCGGGCACCCGCCACCGGCCGTGGTGGACCCGCAGGGCCGGGTGGTGTTCCCGGAGTTGCCGACCGGGCCGCCGCTGGGGCTGGCGGTGCTGCCGTTCGAGACCGTCGAGCTGGAGCTGGCCGAGGGCAGCCGGCTGGTGCTGTACACGGACGGGCTGGTGGAGGACCGGCAGCGGGACATCGACGAGGGGCTGGCGCTGCTGCGGGCGGCGCTGACCGGGCCGCCGCGCACGCCCGAACAGACCTGTGCGGACGTGCTCGGGGCGATGCTGCCGCAGCACCCGCAGGACGACATCGCGCTGCTGGTGGCGCGGACCAGGGTGCTGGCGCCGGACCGGGTGGCGCAGTGGGAGGTGCCCTCGGACCCGGCGGCGGTGGGCGAGGTGCGGGCCGCGGTGGCAGAGCGGCTGACGGCCTGGGGGCTGGAGGACGCCGCGTTCGTCACCGAGCTGATCCTGAGCGAGCTGGTGACCAACGCGATCCGGTACGGCTCCGGGCCGATCCGGGTGCGGCTGCTGCGGGACCGCTCGCTGATCTGCGAGGTGTCGGACGGCAGCAGCACCTCGCCGCACCTGCGGTACGCGGCGACGGAGGACGAGGGCGGGCGCGGGCTGTTCCTGGTCGCGCAGTTCGCGGACCGCTGGGGGACGCGCTACACCGCGACCGGGAAGGTCATCTGGACGGAGCAGCCGCTGGAGTAGGAAGTCGGCCGGGCCGACTTCCCACTCCGGGCGGTCCGGGGCCTACGGCCGGAAGGCCTCGGCGAGCACGTTGACGACGTCGCCGACGACGATGACCGCCGGGGGCTTGACGCCCTCGGCCTCGACCACCGCGGCGACGGTGCCGAGGGTGGCGTCCACCCGGCGCTGGGCGGCGGTGGTGCCCTCCTGGACGATCGCGACCGGGGTGTCCGCCGACCGGCCGTACTCGACCAGCCGGGCGGCGATCGCGCCGATCTTGTCCACCGCCATCAGCAGCACCAGGGTGCCGCTCATCCGCGCGGCGGCCTCCCAGTTGGTGAGCGAGCGCTCGTCGTCCGGGCCGACGTGGCCGGAGATCACGGTGAACTCGTGGGTCAGCCCGCGGTGGGTGACCGGGACGCCGGCCGCGGCGGGGACGCTGATCGAGCTGGAGATCCCGGGCACCACGGTGACCGGCAGCCCGGCCTCCGCGCAGGCCAGCAGCTCCTCGCCGCCGCGGCCGAAGACGTACGGGTCGCCGCCCTTGAGCCGGACCACGAACTTGCCGGCCTTGGCGTGCTCCACCAGGGTCCGGTTGATCGCCTCCTGGGCCATGAACCGGCCGTACGGGATCTTGGAGGCGTCGATCACCTCGACGTGCTCGGGCAGTTCGGCGAGCAGCTCGCGCGGGGCGAGGCGGTCGGTGACGACCACGTCGGCGTCGGCGAGCAGCCGGCGGCCGCGCACGGTGATCAGGTCCGGGTCGCCGGGGCCGCCGCCGACCAGGGCCACGCCGGCGCCGTGCGAGCGGAACTGGCGGGCGGCCAGCGAGCCGTCCCTCAGACCGTCCACGATGGCGTCGCGCAGGGCGGCGGAGTGACGCGGGTCGCCGGTGAGGACGGCGACGGTGGCGCCCGCGTCGCGGCCGCTGGCCGGGGTCCAGGCGGTGGCCGCGGCGGCGTCGTCGCTGCGGGAGCAGAACACGCGCTCGCGCTCGGCCTCGGCGCTGACCGCCGCGTTGACGGCCGGGTCGTCGGTGGCGACCAGGGCGTACCAGGTGTCGGCCAGGTCACCGTCCCGGTACGGGCGGGCGTGCCAGGTGAGCTCGCCGGCGTCGGCCATGGCCTGGACGGCCGGGGTGGTGGCCGGCGATATCAGGTGCAGGTCGGCGCCGGAGGCGATCAGGGCGGGCAGCCGCCGCTGGGCGACCTGTCCGCCGCCGACCACGACGACGCGGCGGCCGGCCAGCAGCAGGCCCACCGGGTAGGGGGTACGGCCCTCGGTGCTCGGGTGCGGGGTGGGCGCGGTCATCGGCGGTGCTCCTGATCGGGGATGAGGGTGGGGGGACGGTACGGCACGACGCCGCTCCGCGGTCCGGCGCGCCCTCGGGCCGGACCGCGGAGCGGTGACGGGATGCGTCAGGCCTTCTCGGTGACCCCGGCGGAGTCGAAGGTGGCTACATCGTGCATCGCCCGGGCCGCGCTCTGCACCAGCGGCAGGGCCAGCAGGGCACCGGTGCCCTCGCCGAGCCGCAGGTCCAGGTCGATCAGCGGGCGCAGACCGAGCTTCGCCAGCGCGGCCTGGTGGCCCGGCTCGGCGGAGCGGTGACCGGCGATGCAGGCGGCCAGCACCTCGGGGGCGATGGCCTTGGCGGCCAGCGCGGCCGAGCCGGCGATGACGCCGTCCAGGACGACCGGGGTGCGCAGCGAGGCGGCGCCCAGCAGGAAGCCGGCCAGGGCGGCGTGCTCCAGGCCGCCGACGGCGGCGAGGACGCCGACCGGGTCGCTCGGGTCGGGCTGGTGCAGGGCCAGCGCGGCGCGGATGACCTCGACCTTGCGGGCGTGGGTCTCGTCGTCGATGCCGGTGCCGCGGCCGGTGACCTCGGCCGGATCGAGGCCGGTGAACACCGAGATCAGGGCGGCCGAGGCGGTGGTGTTGGCGATCCCCATGTCACCGGTGACCAGCGCCTTGTTGCCCGCCGCGACCAGGTCGCGGGCGGTCTCGATGCCGACCTCGATGGCCTTCAGGGCCTCCTCGCGGGTCATCGCCGGGCCCTGGGTCATGTCGGCGGTGCCGGGACGGACCTTGCGCGGCAGCAGACCGGTGGCGCGGCCCTGCTGGACGGCCTCCGGCAGTTCGGCGGCCACGCCGACGTCGACCACGCAGACCTCGGTGCCGATCTGCTTGGCGAAGGAGTTGATCACCGCTCCCCCGGCCAGGAAGTTGGCGACCATCTGGGCGGTCACCTCCTGCGGCCAGGGGCTGACGCCCTGGGCGTGCACGCCGTGGTCACCGGCGAAGATCGCCACGCAGGCGGGCTCCGGGATCGGCGGCGGGCACTTGCGGGACAGGCCGCACAGCTGGGCCGAGATGATCTCCAGCATGCCGAGCGAGCCGGCCGGCTTGGTCATCCGCTTCTGCCGGTCCCAGGCCTCGCCGAGCGCCTTCGCGTCCAGCGGGCGGATGCCGCGCAGGGTCTCGGCGAGCAGGCTCTGCGGCTCCTCGCCGGGCAGCGCGCGGTTGCCGTACTGCTCCTCGTGGACGACCCAGGCCAGCGGCCGCTTCTTGGCCCAGCCCTGCTGCTCCAGCTCGGGCTCGTCCGGGAACTCGTCGACGAAGCCGACGCACAGGTAGGCGACGACCTCCAGGTGCTCGGGCAGGCCGAGCTCGCGGACCAGCTCCTCGTCGTCGAAGAAGCTCACCCAGCCGACGCCCAGGCCCTCGGCGCGGGCGGCCAGCCAGAGGTTCTCGACGGCCAGGGCGGCCGAGTACGGGGCCATCTGCGGCTGGGTGTGCCGGCCCAGGGTGTGCCGGCCGCCGCGGGTGCGGTCGGCCGTCACCACGATGTTGACCGGGGTGTCGAGGATGGCCTCGATCTTGATTTCCTTGAACTGCTTGGCCCGGCCCTTGGGCAGCGAGTCCGCGTACGCCTCGCGCTGGCGCTCGGCCAGGGCGTGCATCCGCCTGCGGGTCTTCGCCGAGCGGATCACCACGAAGTCCCACGGCTGCGAGTAGCCGACGCTGGGCGCGGTGTGGGCGGCCTCCAGGACGCGGATCAGCACCTCGTGCGGGATCGGGTCCGGGCGGAAACCGTTGCGCACGTCGCGGCGCTCGCGGATCACCTGGTGGACGGCCTCGCGGCCGGCCTCGTCGTAGCCGGGGGCGGCCGGGCCGCGCGGCTCGGCGGGCTCCTCGGGCTGCTGCTCCGGCTGCTCCGGCTGCTCCGGCTGCTCCGGCGACTCGGCGGCGGCGGGCTGCTCGGCGGGGGCCTCGGCCTCGGCGGCGGGCTCCACGACGGCGGCCTCGGGCTGCTCGGTCCCGGACTGCTCGGCCTGCTCGGCCTCGGGCTGCTCGGCGGCTTCGGCGGGTGCCTCGGCGGCCTGCTCCTGGACGGGCTCGGCCTCGACGACGGGCTCCGCGACGGCCTCGGCCTCGGCCTCCGTCCCGGCCGGGGCCTGCGGCTGCTCGACGGCGGCCTCGGGCTCCGCGGCGGCGGACTGCTCGACGGCGGTCTCGGCGGGGGCGGCGGCCTCGGCGGACGCGCCCTCGGCGGCGGGCACGACGGTCTCGGCGGCGGGCTGCTCGGCGCCTTCGGCGGGCTGCGCCGCCTGTGCCTCGGGTGCGGCCTCGGCCGGAGCCTCGGCGGGCTGCTCGGCGGCGAGGCCGGCGTCGGCCTCCGCGGGAGCCTCGACAGCCTGCTCGGCGGTCGGCTCGGCGGGCGCCTCGGCCGGGGTCTCGGCCTGCTGCTGCGGCTGCTCGACCTCGGCGGCGGGCTCGGTGACGGCCTGGCCGGAGGGCATCTCACCGGTGCCCGCGGCGGTCTCCGCGACCGGCCCGGCGACGGCCTCCGGCGCGCTCTCGACCGGCTGGGCCTGCGCGGTGGCCTCATTGGCCTCGGCGGTCTCGGCGGTCTCCGCGACCGGCTCGGCCGCCGGGGCGGCCTCGGTGCCGACCACGACCTCGGCGGGGTGAGCGGCCTCGACGACCTCGACGACCTCGATGGCCTGCGGCGCGTCGCTCTGCGGCGCGTCGGTCTGGGGGGCCTCGGCCTGCGGCGCGTCGGCGACCGCTATGGGCGCGGACTGCTGCGGGGCCTGCTCCCCGGCGACCGGAGCCTGCCCGGCCGCCTGGACCTTGGGCAGGCCGTGCGGGGTGGGCGCGGCGAGGAAGGCGGAGATCCGACGCGGCTGACCGGCCGGGGCCGCGGCCTCGGGCTGCTCGGCGGACACGGCGGCGTCGGCGGCCGCACCCTCGACGGCGGCGGGCTCGGAGCCCGGCACGACGGCCGGCTCGGCCACCGGCTGGGCTGCCTCGACCGGGACGGCCTCGACCGGGGCCTGCTCGGCCACGACGGCCTGCGGCTCGACACCGACGGCCGCCACGGCCGGCTCGGCGGCCGGGGAGGCCTGGGCCGGCTGGGGGGCCGTCACGTCCTGCGCGGGCTGGACCGGGGCGGCCTGGACAACCTCCGGGGTCTCGACGACCTCGATCACCTCGATCGCGCCGACCGTCTCGACGGCCGGCACGGCCTCGGCCGGCGGCGAGGCCAGCGGCACCTGCTGGGCGCCGTGGGCCTGCTGGAAGTCCTGCGCCTGCGGCAACTGCTGCCCGTCCAGGATCGGAAGCCCTGCGGCCGGAGCCTGGGCGACCGGCGCCACCGGGGCGGCCTGCGGCGCCGCGGCCGGCACCGGGGCGGCGGCCTCGGCCATCGGCGGGCGGCCGACCACCGGGATGCCGTGCGCGGGCGTACCGCCCTGCGAGGGGCCGCGGTCGGCCAGCGAGCGGACCGGCACCTGGCCGGTCATCAGCGAAGGGTCCGGGATCGGCGGTCCGGCGTGCAGCGGCCGGCGCGGCTGCTGAGCCTGCGCCATCGGCTGCTGCGCCTGCTGGAAGGGCTGCTGCTGGACGGCGTGCTCGACGCCGAGGACCGGCGGGTCCACCGGGGGCCAGGACGGCTCGACCGGCATGCCGTCCTGCTGTACCGGCACCTGCTCGGCCGGGACGGCCGCCGCCGGCTCGCCCCAGGAGCCCTGCGGGCCGGGCATCAGCAGCACGTCGTCATCGTCGTCCAGGCCGTCCGGCGTGTCGGGCTGGTCGAGGAAGTGGAAGGCCGGGCGCGGGGCGCCCGGGTCGACGGCCCAGCCCTCACCGGGGTGACCGGGCTGGTGGACGCCGGGAACGCCGTAGCCGTGCTGGCCCTGCGGCGGGATGACGCCCGCGCCCGGGGGCACCGCGCCGGGGACACCACCGGTCGGGGCCGCCGGGTTGGGGATCACTCCGCCGTCCGTCGCGACGCCCTGGAGGGGTGCAACGCCCGCGACGCCCTCCGGTCCGCCGAGCGGGTGCTCCGGCAGTCCCTCGCCCGGGACGTGGCCGCCATCGGTCATTGTCAAAGCTCCTTCCAGGCCGCTGCCGCGCCCTCGGCGACACGATCACCGATCGCAGCGCCCATCCGCGCGGGCCGAACCAGCACCGACCCGCCCCTAACCACACGCGGCCGCCGCGCCATGGCGCTGCGGCCCAAGTCCATCCGGCGCGCTGCGGCACCCCGGCCCGGCGCACCGCCCGTACGGGCGGCACATCGTCTGAAACAACGACAACCCGGGGCAACCGGCACGACCGCACCGGACCCTACGGCATTCTCCAGGTCCGGCACGAGGCCCGTCGAATTGCCCACACTCCGAGCAGAATCGGATTGCACCACGTCAAAAAGGTGACAAACCGACTGAATCGGATGGGTCGTCTACCGATGCAGCCGTCCAGGACGTCACACTACCGGCACCGCGCGGTCACCTCTCGAATCGGTGTCCGGATGCGACCTGGATCACCGTCGACGCCGTCGGACCGCCCCGGGGCGCGCCCACGGCCTTCACAGGATCTGCTCACCCCAGAGGACCAGCGTGCCGGGGCCGCCCGCTCCCAGCGTCAGCCCGTCACCGTCCCCCACCGGCCGCAACGGGGCGGTCTGGAGCAGCGCGCCGTCCGCCCGGTAGCCGGCCCCGGCGATCGCCCGGTGGACGTCCTCCGCCTCGGCGAGGGTCCGGGGCAGCGCGACGAAACGCTCGGGCCGACGGGCCAGCACCGCGCGCACCACGTCGAGGCCGCCGGACTCCACCACCGCCGCGTCCGGCTCCGGCAGCCCGCCCAGCACCTCGGGGCCGCTGCCGTACACCGCCTCCACCTCGACGCCGTAGCGGCGGGCGTTGACGGTCAGCCGGGCGCAGGCCGAGCGGGAGCCCTCGACCGCGACGACGGCGGCGCCGAACCGGGCCGCCTCCACCGCGAGGGCGCCGCTGCCGGCGCCGACCGACCAGACCAGGTCCCCGGGACGGGCACCCAGACGGGCCAGCACCAGGGCGCGCACATGAGCGGGGAGCGCCTCGGGCGCGCCCGGTTCGCCGTCCACGCGCCCGGCGCCCGCGTAGGCGTCACCGGGGAGCGCCCAGCCGCGTTCCGCGCCGGGGTAGCCGACCGGGCGCCCGGCGAGCCAGCCGGCCGCCTCGTCGACCGCGGCGCCCTGGGCGCCGCCGCCGATCACCAGCACCACGTTGGGGTCGCGCCACACGTGGTCGGCGATCCGGTCGGAGGTGAGGACGGTGACGTCCTCGTCCGGGGTGCCGAGGGCCTCGCAGACCACGAAGGTCCGGTGCACCCCGCGCAGCATCAAGGCGAGTTCGGCGGGCCCGGCACCCGGCGCGGTGAGCACCGCGACCTTGGGGTGGGCCCGGCAGATGTTGGCCGCGCGGCGCAGCCGTCCGCCGTGCGCGCTGACCACCTGGGCGTCCTCCCAGGGCATGCCGGCCCGGGCGAAGGCGGCGGCCACCGACGAGACGGCGGGCAGGACCTCCAGTTCGAGGCCGTACTCGGGGCGGCGCAGGGTGCGCACCACGCCGAAGAACCCCGGGTCTCCCTCGGCGACCACGACGGCGGCCCCGCGGTGCTCGGCGATCCTGCGGGCGGCCTGCCGGACGTTGCCGAGGGTGATCCGCTCGGCGGCCTCCGGTACCGGGAGGGCGTTCAGTTGGTAGGGGGCGCCGGCCACCAGTGTCGCCGCGGCCAGGGCCGCGCCGGCGGCCTCGGTCAGCGGTGTGCCGTCCCACCCGATGACCGTGATCCGGTCAGCCATCTGCGGCCGCTCTCCCTCGACTCGGGGCGCCGCTCGATCCGCCGTCGTGCGGTGCCGGTGCAGAGGCTACCGGGTGCGATCCCCCGGAAACCGACAACTCGCACACATGTCCGCGCCGGGTGAACAGACGGCGTGTCACCCGGCGTGCCACCCGGCACGGCGCCCGCGGCGCCGCGCTCGGCGGGAGGCGGTCGCCGGAGGCGCTCGGCGCGGATCAGTCGCGCAGCACGTAGCGGTCGTCGCCGTGCCAGCCCGAGCGCTGCAGCTCCGGCGACTCCAGGTCCTCCGGGAGCAGGCTCCACAGGATGAGGTCGCTGCGGCTCTCTCCCCCGGCCCGGCCGCCGGGAAGCGCCCCCACCGCCTCGCCGGACTCCCCCCGCACTATCCAGGCGCTGCGCAGCACGCCCTCGCTGATGCCGCCGACCTTCTGCGCGACCTGCTGGGCGGCGGTGTTGCCGGCGGCGGTGCGCAGCTCCAGGCGCAGGAAGCCGCGGTCCTCGAACAGCCACTGGGCGACGCCCAGGACGGCCTCCGGGGCGTAGCCCTCGCCGCGCGCCCAGACGGCGGTGACGTAGGAGATCTCGGTGCTGCGCAGCCGCCAGTCGGTGTTGCGCAGCTCGACCAGGCCGACCAGCCGCTGGGTCAGGTGCTCGGTGACGGCGAAGACGATGCCGCGCCCGGCGGCCCGGTGGGCGGGGGCGAGGGTGCGGGCGAGTTCGGCCGCGTACTCCTCGGTGAAGGGCTGCGGGAGGTCCGTCCAGGCGAGGACGAGGTCGTCGGCCATCATCGTGGCCAGGCCGGGGGCGTCGTCCTCCGCCAGGGGCCGCAGCAGCAGCCGTTCGGTGCTGATGGCGGTCTCGGGGAAGCTCGCTGCCATGCCGTCTCTCCTCGCCGGGTCGTGAACACAACACCGTACGCCTCCGTCGTGCCCCGGATGCCACGCGGTGCGCCGCCCGCACGACGGTACGTCAGAACGCGGCCGGCCGGAGCGCCCCGGCCGCATACTGCCCGACCGGGCCCTCGCCTAGGTGCGGCGGGGGCCCGGTCAGGAGCGGGGCGTCGAACGGACCGCGGCTCAGAAGGCCGGGATTACGGCGCCCTGGAAGGTGTCCTCGATGTACTTCTTGACCTCGGCGGAGTGCAGCAGCTCGGCCAGCTTCTTGACCCGCGGGTCGTTCTCCTTGCCCTTCTTCACGGCCAGGATGTTGGCGTACGGGTTGCCCTCGGCCTTCTCCAGCACCAGGGCGTCGGTGGTCGGCTTCAGACCGGCGTCGATCGCGTAGTTGCCGTTGATGACGGCGGCGTCCAGGTCGGCGACGGAGCGGGGCAGCTGGGCGGCCTCCAGCTCCTTCCACTTGAGGTTCTTCGGGTTGCCGGTCACGTCCGCCGGGGTGGCGGCGGTGGTGACGCCGTCCTTGAGGGTGATCAGCTTGTTGTCGGCGAGCAGCTTGAGCGCGCGGCCCTCGTTGGTGGCGTCGTTGGGCAGGCCGACGGTGGCGCCGTCCGCCAGGTCGGCGAGCGACTTGACCTTCTTGGAGTAGGCGCCCAGCGGCTCCAGGTGCACGGGCTCGACCGAGACGATGTCGGTACCGCGCTTCTTGTTGAAGTCCTCCAGGTACGGCACGTGCTGGAAGAAGTTGGCGTCGGCCGAACCGTCCTGCACCGCCGTGTTGGGGGTCACGTAGTCGGTGACCTCCTTGATGTCGAGCTTGAGGCCCGCCTTCTCCGCCAGGTTGTCCTTGACGTACTTCAGGATCTGCCCGTGCGGGGTGGGGCTGGCCACGACCTTGAGCGGCGCGTTCGGGTCGGAGTCCGCGGAGGAGGACCCGGAGCTGCCGCAGGCGGCGAGCGAGAGGGCGACGCCGGCGGTGGCGAGGATGCTGGTGAACTTCAGGGCGTTGCGCACGAAAAGTGCCTTTCTGCGTGGTACGGGGAGCCGCGTCCGGGGTCGGACGAGGGAGGTCTCAGGAGGCGACGAGGTCCTTGTCGGTCGCCTTGGGGCCGCGGCCGAGCAGCCGGGTCCGGCCGCTTCCGCCGCCGCGGCGGGAGAGGCGGCGGACGGCGAGGTCGCCGATCAGCTGGACGGCGGTGACGATGAGCACCAGCTCGGCCACGATGACCCACATGAAGGTGGTCTCGAAGCGCTGGTAGCCGTAGTTCACGGCGAGGGTGCCGAGGCCGCCGCCGCCGACCGTGCCGGCCATCGCCGAGTAGCCGATCAGGGTGATGACCGTGGTGGTGATCGAGGCCACGATGCCGGGCAGGGCCTCGGGCAGCAGGGCCTTGCGGACGATCGTCCAGGTGTTGCCGCCCATCGACTGGACCGCCTCGACCAGGCCCCGGTCGACCTCGCGGACGGAGGTCTCGACCAGCCGGGCGAAGAACGGGACGGCGCCGATGGTCAGCGGCACGGTCGCGGCCTGCCAGCCGATGGAGGTGCCCACCAGCCAGCGGGTGAAGGAGATCAGCGCGATCATCAGAATGATGAACGGCACCGAGCGGGCGATGTTGACCACGAAACCGATGGCCTTGTTGACGGCCCGGTTGGCCAGCAGGCCGCCCTTGTCGGTGACCACCAGCAGCACGCCCAGCGGCAGGCCGAGCAGCACGGTGAAGGCCGCCGACACCCCGACCATCTGGAAGGTCTCCTGGGTGGCGGGCCCGATCAGCTCCTGCATCTGCTCCCAGGTCATGCCACCGCTCCGTTCGCCGTACCGATCACGTCCACCTGCAGGCCCTGCTCGCGCAGGTAGCCGATCGGCACCACGTTGTCCTGGTGTCCGCCGGGCAGTTCGACCCGCATCCGGCCGACCATCCGGCCGGCGATGGTCTCCACCGCGGCGCCGAGGATGTTGATGTCGATCTGGTAGGTGCGGGCGAGCTGGGAGACGAACGGCTGGGCCGAGCTGTCGCCCTGGAAGGTGATCTCCAGCACGGTGGAGCCGGCGTGGCCGGTGCCGAACTCGCTGAGCGGGAACAGCTCGCGGGCCAGCTCCGAGCCGGGCTCGGCCAGCAGGTCGGTCAGCGCGCCGGACTCGATCACCCGGCCGCCGCGCATCAGGGCGGCGGAGTCGCAGACGGACTTGATGACGTCCATCTCGTGGGTGATCAGCAGGACGGTGAGACCCAGCTGCTGGTTGAGGTCGCGCAGCAGTTTGAGGATCGAACGGGTGGTCTCCGGGTCGAGCGCCGAGGTGGCCTCGTCGGAGAGCAGCACCTTGGGGTCGCCGGCCAGCGCCCGGGCGATGCCGACGCGCTGCTTCTGCCCGCCGGACAGCTGGTGGGGGTAGCTGCGGGCCTTGTCGCCGAGGCCGACCAGGTCGAGCAGCTCGGAGGCCTTGCGGCGGCGCTCGGCGCCGTCCAGGCCGATGATCTCCAGCGGGAGCTCGACGTTCTGCTGGACGGTCCGCGAGGAGAGCAGGTTGAAGTGCTGGAAGACCATGCCGATCCGGCGGCGGGCCTCGCGCAGTTCCCGGCCGGCCCGGTTCTCGCCCCCGGCGAGCGCGGTGAGTTCGACGCCGTCCACGGTGACCGTGCCGGAGGTCGGGCGCTCCAGCATGTTCACGCAGCGGATGAGGGTGGACTTGCCGGCACCGCTGGTGCCGACGACTCCGTAGACCTCGCCCGGGCGGACGTGCAGGTCGACGCCGGCGAGGGCGGTCACCTCGCGGCCTCGGGAACGGTAGACCTTCGTCAGGTCCGTGGTGGTGATCACAGCGGCTTTCCGTGGGTCGGGGGCGGGCGCCGTGGTTCCACCGCCCGACCGGCTTGCGGTCGGCGGGGGCTCACGGTGCGGCGCCGAAGGGGGTCCGGGCCCGGTACTCCTCGATCGTGGCCGTCGGACGGCCGGGCCGCGCGACGGCGTGGCCCCAACGAGTCATCCGGGCCCGCGGGTGGGCGGGCACGGCAAGGGGAGGATCCGGGGGGGGAGGGGCGCGCTCGCACGGGCGGGAGCGGCACCGGAGTCTCGCTTCGGGGCGCGAGGGGAAGGCGCCCTCGACGGGGCGCCGGGGGCGATGGCCCTCAGCAGTGACACATTCGACGACACATGGCACGCTCACCTGCCGGCAGGGTGCCGGTGGGGGTCCAGTTCGTCGTCGCAGTCATGTAAGCCAGTAAAACAGATGGGCCCTGCTGCGCCCAATTATTTGCGAGAGCTGTCCGCAATGCGGACGCGCACCGCTGTGACCAGCGCGGATACGACTCGGCGCCGCCACCGGTGGTCCGGCTGGTGGCGGCGCCGGAATCCCTGCGCGGTGTGGCGGCTCAGGCCGTCGCGGCGAGCGGCGCCTCGGCGAGGGGCGTCTCGGCGGGCTTCTCCAGGTGGACGAGGCTCAGCCGGCCGTCGACCTGCTCGACCCGTGTCTGGCGGTACCCCTGTCGAGCGTACAGGCGCAGGTTGCCGAGGCTGCGGTGGCCGGTGAACAGCCGGTAGGCGCTCACCTGGCCGTCCTGGGCCATCCGGCGCTCCAGGGCGTCGAGCAGCCGGCCACCGAGGCCGTGGCGCTGCATCCGCGGATGGACGACCAGGCGCCCTATCCGGGCGACGCCGTCGGCGCCGACCCGGCCGCGGACGGTGCCGACCACCTCGTCGCCCAGCCGGGCGACCAGGAAGTGCTGCTCGGACAGTTCGGCGCGCAGGCTCTCCAGGCTCTGCGTCAGGGGCTCGATCGCCCAGTCGCCGTACAGCTCGGCCTCGGGCTGGTAGCCGAGGTACTGGAGCTTGAGGATCTGCTCCGCGTCCTCGGCCTCCGCAGCCGAGATGATCACGCTCATGCCCATGTGGAGGGGCCTCCCCAGTCGTCGTGCCCGGCGCGCAGAGGGTGACGCGCTCACGCTCAGTATCCGAGCGATCGCGCCACCGTCAAGAGCTGCGTTCGCCAGCGCTCTACCCGGGTGTCAGCTCCGCTCAACCTTCGCGGGGGCGGACGTGAGGAGGGTCACCTCGCGTGCCGAACGGCCTCCGGCCGGTCGCACGGGCGCGTCCGTTCAGGGGTACCGCTCCGCGTGCAGCAGCATCCGCAGGCAGGCCAGGCAGCGGGAGCGGGTCGGCCCGATCGAGCCGCGCGGCATGGCCAGCCGCTCGGAGAGCTCGCGATAGGTGGGCGGCGGGTCCTCGGCGAGTGCGGCGATCAGCTGCGGGCAGCGGCCGGGCAGGGCGGCGACGGTCTCGCGGACCACGCGGCGGCGGTGTTCGGCGAGGTAGACGTCCTCGGCGGAGGGGACGGGCGGAAGGGCGGTACACACACCGTGGATGACGGCGCGGGGCGGGGCCGGTTACGCCCGGGCCGAGGCGCGGACGCGGGAGGGGCGCGCCGGGGCGGCCGCCGCCCCCCCCCGGGCGCCCCCCCCCCC
>NZ_JBSFWR010000132.1:0-20072 GCF_053594915.1 Kitasatospora sp. NPDC002543
CGACCTTCCCCGGCCCGGGCACGGCCACCTGGTTCCGCATCCACCGCCCCGGCGCCATGGCCCCCGGCGAGTCCTTCACCCTCACCTGGCCGATGGTCGCCTCCTACGACGCCCCCGAGGGCGACTACGCCTGGAACAGCTTCGCCTACACCGCCACCGACAATGCCGGCCGCCAGCTACTGCCCGCCGAACCCGCCAAGGTCGGCGTCGCCGTCAAACGCGTCACGCCCTCCAACAACGCGATCGGCGACTTCGTCTGGCTCGACAAGAACGACTCCGGCGTCCAGCAGGGCAACGACACCGGCGTCGCGGGCGTGACGGTCAACCTGCTGGACGGCAACGGCCAGCTCATCCGCGACAAGGACGGCAAGCCCGTCACCGCGGTCACCGACGCCAACGGCAAGTACCTGTTCGACAACCTGCCCGACGGCACCTACGAGGTCCAGTTCGACCTGTCGACCCTGCCGCCGGGCGCCAAGGTGTCCAAGCAGCGCCAGGGCACCGACCCGACCAAGCAGTCCTCCGCCGACCCGGACACCGGACGCACCCAGCCGGTGACCGTCTCCGGCGGCCAGCGCATCCTCGACCTCGACATGGGCATCGTCGAGCCGCCCAGGAACAACAACGCGATCGGTGACTTCGTCTGGCTCGACCAGAACCAGTCGGGCGTCCAGCAGGGCAACGACATCGGCGTCCAGGGCATCCGGGTCAACCTCCTGGACGGCAGCGGCAAGCCGGTGCTGGACGCCGACGGCAAGCCGATCACCACGGTCACCGACGCCAACGGCCGGTACCTGTTCGACGGCCTGCCGGACGGCAGCTACCAGGTGCAGTTCGACCTGGTGACGCTGCCGCCGGGCGCCTCGGTGTCCAAGCAGTCCCAGGGCACCGACCCGACCAAGCAGTCCTCCGCCGACCCGGTCACCGGGGTCACCCGGTCGGTGACGGTCTCCGGCGGCCAGCGCAGCCTCGACCTCGACATGGGCATCGTCGAAGCGCCGAAGCCGGTCAACTCGATCGGTGACTTCGTCTGGCTGGACCGGAACGACTCCGGCATCCAGCAGGGCGACGACACCGGCGTGGCGGGGGTGAAGGTCAACCTCCTGGACGGCAACGGCAAGCCGGTGCTGAACGCCGACGGCAAGCCGATCAGCACCGTCACCGACGCCGACGGCAAGTACCTGTTCGACAGCCTTCCGGACGGCAGCTACCAGGTGCAGTTCGACCTGCTGACGCTGCCGCCGGGCGCCTCGGTGTCCAAGCAGTCCCAGGGCACCGACCCCGCCAAGCAGTCCTCCGCCGACCCGGCCACCGGGATCACCCGGTCCGTGACCGTCTCCGGCGGCCAGCACGTCCTCGACCTCGACATGGGCATCGTCGAGCCGCCGAAGAACAACAACGCGATCGGTGACTTCGTCTGGCTCGACCAGAACCAGTCGGGCGTCCAGCAGGGCAACGACATCGGCGTCCAGGGCATCCAGGTCAACCTCCTGGACGGCAACGGCAAGCCCGTCCTCGACGCCAATGGCAAGCCGATCAGCACCGTCACCGACGCCGACGGCAAGTACCTGTTCGACAACCTCCCCGACGGCAGCTACCAGGTGCAGTTCGACCTGCTGACGCTGCCGCCGGGCGCCTCGGTGTCCAAGCAGTCCCAGGGCACCGACCCCGCCAAGCAGTCCTCCGCCGACCCGGTCACCGGGATCACCCGGTCCGTGACCGTCTCCGGCGGCCAGCGCATCCTCGACCTCGACATGGGCATCGTCGAAGCGCCGAAGCCGGTCAACTCGATCGGTGACTTCGTCTGGCTCGACAAGAACGACTCCGGCATCCAGCAGGGCAATGACACCGGCGTGGCGGGCGTGAAGGTCAACCTCCTGGACGGCAGCGGCAAGCCGGTGCTGAACGCCGACGGCAAGCCGATCAGCACCGTCACCGACTCCACCGGCCGCTACCTGTTCGACAGCCTCCCGGACGGCACCTACCAGGTGCAGTTCGACCTCTCGACCCTGCCCAAGGGCGCCAAGGTGTCCAAGCAGTCCCAGGGCACCGACCCGACCAAGCAGTCCTCCGCCGACCCGGTCACCGGGATCACCCGGTCCGTGACCGTCTCCGGCGGCCAGCACGTCCTCGACCTCGACATGGGCGTCACCCCCCAGAGCACTTCCCCCTCGCCCACCGCCTCCCCGTCCCCGACCGCGTCACCGAGCCCGACCGCGTCACCGAGTCCGACCAACTCCCCGACACCGACGCCGTCCGGGACACACTCCGGGCCCCCGTCGCACAGCCCGACCCACCACCCGACCGCGTCGCCGAGCGGCACCCTGCCGCACACCGGCGCCTCCTCCTCGAACACGCTCGTCTCCGTCCTGGGAGCCATCGCCGTCCTCGGCGGCGGCACCCTCTGCTTCGTCGCCTACCGCAGGCCGGGCCGTCACAGCTGACCCGACGATGAACAACTGAACAGCCGGCCACAGGTGGCGCCGCTCCCGCGGCGCCACCTGCGTTTTGACCGAAGGACTCCAACCGGGGCGCAGGTGCCGGCCTCGGCGTCGACTCCCCGCCCTCGTGGAGGCGGGTGAAGCCGGCCGCCCGGCACGGCCCCGCCGGACAGCCGTCCCGTGCGCCGACGATCGTGACGGGGAAGTCCTCGGCTCCGCGGTGGCCGTCGCGCTGTCGGCCCCGCACTCCGGCCGCGGCACCTCACCGCCGGCGGGTCCCAGGACGCTCCGTCAATCCTCCGCCTCCCGGCTCGCAAATTCGAGTGATCCCGGCCGGGTATCGGCGCGGCATCCGGACAGGCGACGCCGACGGTTCGGTAGAACATGTCCCGGGTCGGCACCTTTGGGTGGACTACGCCCTCTTCGACCCGTCAAGTCACCTTTCCCGGAAAGATCTGATCACCATGAGGCTGGCCCGACGTATCGCTGCCACTGGCGGCACCCTCTCCATCGCCCTGGGTGGGCTCGTCGCCGCGGCCCCCGCCGCGAGCGCGACCGTGCAGGGGTGCACCAGTCACGTGACGAACAGGGAGTCGAACGCCACCAAGGAACTCGTGGAGGACGCCTGCAAGACCGCCGCGGGCGGAGGCGAAGCGGCGTTCAAGGACTGCTACCACCTCATGCGGGACGACTACGTTCCCGCCGTCACCGCGGCGGACGCCTGCCGCAAGGCACCGAAGTAACGTGAACGCCCCTCGGCCCCGGTGCGGCAGCCCGCACCGGGGCCGAGGGCCGTCCGCGAGCACGGTGGTGCCGGTGCAGGTGGCGGTCCGGCCGGAGGGTCGCCGGGTGTGGGCGTCGGCCCTGTCGCCCGGCACGGGGAGGGCGGTGGCGTTCGCAGCGGCACCGACGTCCTGATGGTCCCGGAGTTCGGTGCCGACCGTGTCCTGTCAGGACGGCCCGTGTCGTGGGGGCCGCTGCCGATGGGGAGGCTGCGACAGGACGGGTCCTCCGGATGTTCCAGGAGAGGTCGGGACACGCGCTGGTCCTGGCCTGCTGCCCGGATCCGGCCGCCGCGTCGCGGCTGTGCGTGTGGCAAGCCCCAGGGCGGCGCCGATCGTTGCCCGTGCCGGACCCGATGAGGAAGGTGCTGGGAAGCAGTTGCGTGCTCCTCGGCCGGCCGGCCGAACGCTGTGCCAGTGACGGCGGCCGCTGCGAAGCCTCAGGCCGCCTCCTCCAGCAGCCGCTCGTTGACGAGCGAGGCGAGGGCGCCGAACGTGGGATGGGTGATGACCTCGGCCGCGTCGACTTCGACCCGGAGGTTCTCCTGGATCTCGGCCGCGAGGTACACGGCCACGATCGACGTGCCGCCGCAGGTGAAGAAGTCCGTGTCCGCGGTGACTTCTTCACACCTGGGGAGTTCGGTCCACAGTGCCGCCAGGCGGCCGTTCAGCTCTGCCACGTCACATCTCTCCTGACTGTGTGTCGGAACCCCCGGGGTGGCTGAAGGTGGCGCGGAATTCACCGGGAATCGGAAGCGATCGTAGGGCGGGTTCGCCTCGCGCGGGTTTCGGATGGCGTGAGCACTTCTTTCCGGGCTGTCGGCTGACGATTTCTTGAAGAGCTGGATGTGCAGCCCGGGCGGGGCATCGGTCGGTGGATCCGTGACCTGGCTGACATGGATGTGACGCGTCGTCACGGGATTCGATGGTACGTCACATTGCACTGAGAGGCGACCGTGTCGAGATCATCGGGGCCGCACTGGGGTGAATCTGCCGATCTATGAGGCGATTTGTCCCATCGGTCCATGAAGTCGTTCATCAGGCAAGGAGCTTGACGTAGCGACGGATGGGATGAAGTGATGGTGTGCGGGCGCTGAGCCTCCCGGTGGGTCGAAGTGGCGATCTCGTCAGTTCGGGAATGGTGTCCGCACTGGAAGTCTCGAGTGGCCGGGTGTGTACGAAGCTTCACCTCTCGGGGCAGGCGCGCACGCATTGTTTCGAGGGCGAACATCCGAGGACGGGCTGACGAAGGCATCACGGGAGGAACCCGTGATGCGGCTGAAAGGCTGCTTTGAGCGGGCGGCGCTGCGCTGACCCGAATCCCCACGACCGCGTCCTGCTCAGCGGGAGCTGCGAGGACGACCAGGAGGACGTCAACCAGGCGCTGCTCGTGGCACACCGGCCGGTCGGCTGCCCCGATTCCCGAAATGGCGGCCGGACGTCACAACCGGGCGCCGCGTTCCCTTGTCGACACACGGAGGTGTGGAGAAGTTGAGCATCATCGCGCGAAGCGGTCCGCCACCATGACGGCGTCGACCACCGACGCCCCGGACCGGACCGGGGCCGCCCCGGTCCCCGCTTCCGCGCGGCAGCTGTTGCTCCGGGGGATCCGCCGCAACAGAGCCGGTGTGGCGCGCTCCTTCGGCCTGCTGGCGGCGTGGCAGCTGTCCGAGGCGATGGTGCCGGTGGTGGTCGGCCTGGTCATCGACCATGCGGTGGCAGGGGGGAGCGTCACCACCCTCGCCCTGTGGGGGAGCGTGCTGGCCGGGGTGTTCGCCTCGCTGATGTTCACCTACCGCTGGGGTGCCGCGGACGCGTTCCGGATCGATCAGCGGGAGAACCACCGGCTCCGGGGCGAGATCGCCCACCACGTACTGCGGCCGCTCGGTGCACGCACCGGTACCCTCTCCGGCGGCACCCTCTCCCTGGCCACCGTCGACACGGCGAGTGTGGGCGGCCTGACCCGGTCCATGGGCAATACGTTCGCCTCAGCGGTCGCGGTGCTGGTGAGCGCCGCCGTCCTGTTGCGCATCGACATCGCGATCGGGCTCGCGGTGCTGCTCGGCGTACCGCTCGTGCTGGGGATCATCCAGTTCGTCACGCCCGTGCTGTCCCGCCGCGACCGCGACCAGCGCACGGAGATCGCCAGAAGCAGCGGCACGGCGGCGGACCTGGTGCGCGGAATGCGGGTCCTCAAGGGTATCGGTGCGGAGGACGAAGCCGCCGCACGCTACCGGGTGCGGAGCCAGGCCGCCAGAGCGGCCGGTATCCGGCTCGCCGGCTCCCACGGCGTCCTGGAGGGCGTCACCACCGTGCTCAGCGGCCTTTTCCTGGCCGGCGTCACCCTGCTCGCGGGCAAACGGGCGCTGGAAGGCGCCATCACCGTCGGACAGCTGGTCGCCATCGTCGGCCTCACCCAGTTCCTCGCGGTGCCCGTCCAGGCCCTCGGCCGGATCGGCGCGAACATCGCGGCCGCGTACGCCTCGGCGTCCCGGATCGTCGACTTCCTGCACGCGCCGCCCCTGTTGGCCGATGGCTTCGCGGAGCCGCCGCTCGGCCAGGTCCCGGCAGTCTCCCTCGACAACGTGACCGCCGGTGCCCTGAACGGGTTCACCCTCGCCTCCCGGCCGGGTGAACTGCTCTGCCTGGTCGTGGACGACCCGGCAGCCACCCAGACCCTCGTGGGCCTGCTCACCGGTGAGACACACGGCGCGGACATCACCGGTGAGGTCCTGCTCGACGGCGTCGCGATCGGCGACCTGAGCCTGCGAGCACGCGCCCAGCGCCGTTTGGTGAACCCCCACCACACCGAACTCCTGGAAGGAACGTTGCGCAGCAACCTCGACCCGGACAGCCGGCACAGCGACGCCGCACTCCTGGACATCCTCGATGCGGCCTCGGCACAGGACATCACCAATCTCGACGAGAAGGGCCTGGACCAGCGGGTGACACCCTCGGGGGCGACCTATTCCGGCGGCCAACGGCAGAGGATCGCTCTGGCCAGAGCGCTGGCGGCCGATCCTCCGGCCCTGCTGCTCGACAACCCGACCACCGCGGTGGACGCGGTCACCGAACAGCACATCGCCCGCGGAATCAGCGCCCTGCGCCACGGCTCGGCGAGCAAGCGCGTCACGTGGATCATCACCACGAGCCCCGCACTGCTCGCGCAGGCGGAGCGCGTGGTGTTCGTGGCGGGCGGCCGTGTCGTCGAGGAGGGCACCCACCAGGAACTGCTCGGCAGGCCCGCCTACCAGGAGCTGGTGCTGCGGTGAGCCGGGACCTGCTGCCGATCGGAACCCAACGGGAGACCCTCGCCTTCCTCGGCCGCATGGCATGGGGCAACGGCAGCCGGCGGGCGACCGTGACCACGGCCGTCGCGATCGTGCTGGGGAGCGCCTCCGGCCTCGTGGCGCCCTGGATCCTGGGAACGATCGTCGATGACATCCGGGCGGGCCGGGACACCATCGTCTCCTCAGCGCTGGTCATCGCTGCCGCGACGGTGGCGTCCGCGCTGCTCGGAGGCCTGGCGGTGGCCGCGCTGGCGCGGGCGGGGGAGCCGGCCCTGGCCGAGTTGCGGGAGCGCGTGCTCGTCCGGGCGCTGCACCTGCCCGCGGACCGGATCGAGCGGGCCGGCACCGGAGACCTGCTCTCCCGGCTGTCCGACGACGTGCGGACCGTGTCGGAAGGGCTGAACCACGTCGTACCGATCGTTCTGAACTCGGCCGTCACCGTTGCGTTCACCTCTGTGGGTGTGCTGGCCCTGGACTGGCGTCTGGGGCTGGCCATGCTCATGGCGACCCCGCTGTACGCCGTCGGACTGAGGTGGTTCCTGCCGCGCTCCGAGCGGTTGTACCGGGAGCAGAAGGTCGCGCAGGGAGAGCGCGCCGAGGCGCTCCTCGTGGGCCTCGACGCGGCTCCGACGGCCCGAGCCTTCGGGCTCGGGGGCGGACTGCTCCGGAGGATCGAGGACGCCTCGAACGGTGCCGTCGGTGTGTCGGTCTCCGTGTACCGGCTCACGCTCCGCTTCCTGAACCGGAACAACCTGGCGGAGTTCTTCGGACTGGCCGTCATCCTCGGTCTCGGGTTCCTCCTCGTGCACCACGACCTCACCACCGTCGGCGCCGTCACGGCCGCAGCGCTGTACTTCCTCCGCCTCTTCACTCCCCTCGGAGGACTGCTCTTCACCTTCGACCAGTTCCAGGCGATCGGCTCCTCGCTGGCACGGCTCGTCGGCATCGCGACGATGCCGGCCGCCCCTGAGCCCCGTTCGGCCACCAGGCCGGGGGACGTCGTCCTCTCGGGGATCAGCCACGAGTACGTGCCGGGCAAACCGGTCCTGCGCGATGTCGACCTGCGGATCGCCGCCGGTGAGCGGGTCGCTCTCGTCGGTGCCACCGGAGCCGGCAAGACGACGTTGGGCGCGATCGCCGCCGGGGTGCTCCGGCCGACGCGGGGCACGGTGACGGCGGCCGGCGTTCCCTACGGCCCCGATCGGAGCGGGGCGGGCCCGGGGGTCTTCCTGGTGACCCAGGACGTACACGTCTTCGCCGGGACCGTGCGGGAATCGCTCACACTGGTGAGGCCCGGGGCTTCGGACGACGAGGTCCGGCACGCCCTGACCGTGGTGCTGGCCGACCGCTGGGTCATGGCGCTTCCCGGCGGCCTGGACACGGTCATCGGCGACCAGGGGCATCACCTGACACCGGACCGGATCCAGCAACTCGCTCTGGCCCGCATCGTGTTGAGTGACCCGTGGTTCGTCGTGCTGGACGAGGCCACCGCGGAGGCCGGGTCGGCGGGCGCCCTCCTGCTGGAGAAGGCTGCCGAAGCGGTGATGCGAGGCCGTACCGCACTCGTGGTGGCACATCGGCTGGCCCAGGCGCGGTCGGCCGACCGCATCCTCGTGATGGACGACGGAGTCGTCACCGAACAGGGGACCCACGACGAACTGCTCGCGGCCGACGGCCGCTACGCCGGACTCTGGCGAGCCTGGTCGGACCGCCGCGCGGCGACCGGCTGACGGCCCCAGTCGGCAGTGCACATCGGCAGAGCAGGACAGAGAACTGAGGGAGTGCGGTCATGGATCTCGAAGTGTTCACCGAACTCGGCTACCCCGCGGCGAAGCCGGACGCGACCGAGACGTTCGCGAGCCCCGGGGGCGAGCCCCTGCGAGTGGACGCGTACCTGCCCGCGAAGGCCCCGGGCAAGCGGACCCCGGCCGTCGTGCTCGCCCACGCCGGCGGTTTCCACACCTTCGACAAGAACGACCTGCGCGGCACCGGCCGCTGGCTCGCCGACCACGGCGTCGCCGTCTTCGCCGTCGACTACCGCCTGGCCGGCCCCGACCGTCCCACCTGGGACGAGGCCCCGCAAGACCTCGTCTCCGCCATGGGCTGGGTGCAGCGCAACGCCGACGCGTACGGCGTCGACGGCGCGCGGATCTCGCTCGGCGGCATGTCGGCGGGCGGCACCCTGGCGATGAACACCGCCTACCGCCTCCAGAACGGCACGATCAAGGCCGCCGAGGGCGCCACCCCGGCGCCCCCGCACTCCGTGATCGGCTTCTACCCCGGCACCGACGTCGCGCAGATGTGGGAGGACGACGTGGCCGGGACCCGCGAGGCGGCGCAGATGTACACCGGCGGCACCCCGCAGCAGTACCCGGACCGCTACCGCGAGGTTTCCCCCACCTCCGACGTCCGCCCCGGCCTGCCCCGCACCCTGCTCGTCGTCGGCGACCGCGACCGCAGCGCCCGTCCCGAGACCGTCACCGGCCTCGGCGACGCGCTGAGGAAGCAGGGCGTCGACGTCGAGGTGAAGGAACTGCCCTTCGCCGACCACGCGTTCGACGATGTGTACGGCAGCCTCACCTCCCAGACGAGCCGGCAGATCCTACTCGACTTCCTCCTCGCGGACGCACGCTGACCCCGGGTCCCGGCCGGCCGGCGGGACCGCGGCCCCTCCGGGCCGTCAGGGCCACGACCACCCGCGACGGCGTACCGCCGTCGGGATGCGGTTTCCAGACGAACGGAGCAACCGCGGGCGCAGTCACCGGCGGGCCGGGACGTACTGGTGGAGGTGCGGCAGCACCTCGGACCCCAGCACGCGAAAGGACGCAGGACGTGCCCGACGTCATCGATCCCCCCTCGAAGACCATCGACGAATTCACCAGGCGGGTCAGGGAGCTGTACAACGACCCGCAGAGCGACTTCAAGCAGAAGTTCGACGCGGCGATCAAGACCGTGAAGAAGCCCCCGGAAGGCACGAAGGCAAAGGTCTACGAGGACTGGCAGAACGCGGGCATCGAGAAGCTGTGCACGTTCTTCGAGGACTGGTACACGTGGGGCAAGAAGCAGGGCGTCCACGACGGGCTGGACTACATCGAGAAGTTCAGCTGGATCAGCTACCTGAACGACACCGGCATGGAGTTCGTGACCACCGGGTCCGGTCGGGCCGTGCTGGCCGACTTCACCAACCTTCAGGGCCTCCAGATGGACGACCCCGCGTCCGAGAGCCTCGTCCGGCAGTGGATCGACGAGCTCGGGCCGAAGCGGATGGCCGACTACGAGCCGGGCGACTGGTCGACCTTCAACAAGTTCTTCATCAGGGAACTGGCGCCCGGCGCCCGGTCGGTCGACGGCAGGCTCGACCCCAGCGTGGTCGTCGCCCCGACCGACTGCGTCATCAACATGATCGTCGACGAGCTCACGGCGGACACGCCGATCCCCGTCAAGACGGTCACCATGAACGTCGGCGAACTGCTCGACGGCTCCGACTTCGCCCAGCGCTTCATCGGTGGCACGGCCGTGTCGTGCATCCTCATGCCGGACACCTACCACCGCTACCACGCCCCGGTCGGCGGCGAGGTGGTGGAAGCCCGTGACGACATCGGCGGCGTCTACTACGGGATGCGGGACTTCCCCGACCTGCTCAACAAGGGGAACGTCGGATACGGCTTCGACTACGGCATGTTCGACGACTTCCGCCGCGGATACGCCGTCATCAGGACGCCGTACGTCGACCACACCGGAGAACCGGACGGGGACGGCTACGTCGCCCTGGTGCCGGTGGGCCTCAACTCGATTGGCTCCGTGAGGTTCCGTGACAAATTCCGGGACATCGTGCCGGGGAAGAATCCGGTCCAAGTGGAAAAGGGGGAGGAGATCGGCTTCTTCCAGTACGGCGGCTCGCTGAACATCCTGCTCTTCGAAAAGGGGCGGTTCCCCGCACTGCAACTGCTCATGGGCCAGCGCATCGGAATCCTCCAGGAGGAGGAGCACACCGAGTACATGTTCGAGAACTTCCGTCGCTTCCACCCCCGGCACATTCCGCTGGAGACCTGGCCCACGGCCCCGAACGGAGAGTGAACCGTGTCCCGCAATCCCGTGTACGCGATCCCGGCCAACAACTCCGCGACGCAGACGATCCACTTCTACCCGGACCCGGCGAAGAAGGACGACGAGGGCACCCCGAAGACGGTCCGCTCCTACGCCGGGTACGCGGACGTCGACGGCCCGGGCAGCGCGCAGAAGAGCCACCTCTTCTACTGGTTCTTCGAGAGCCAGACCTGCGACCCCAACGTCGACGCCCACGCCCAGCAGGAACTCGTCGACGCCACACCACTGTTGATCTGGCTCAACGGCGGCCCCGGCGCCTCCTCGCTGATCGGGCTGTTCATGGAGAACGGGCCGCTGCGCGTCGCCACCGACGCCGCCGCGACGATCTCGGTGAGCCCCGACACCTGGAACCAGGAAGCCCACGTCGTCTACTGGGACCAGCCCATCGGCTCGGGCTACAGCTACTGCGAGACCGAGGGCGTGTACGTCGAGGACGAGGAGACCCTCGCCCGGATGTTCTGGGAGGCCCTGCAGCAGTTCTTCGCGACGTACCCGGAGTACAAGAACTGCCCCCTGTACGTCTGCGGCGAGAGCTACGCGGGCAAGTACGTGCCGGCGATCGCCTGGAAGATCCACCAGGAGAACCGCAAGAAGCCCCGAACGCCCGTCGCGCTGAAGGGGATCGTCGTCGGCAACGGCTGGATCAAGCCCGAACTCTCGGTCCGCGTCATGATCGACTACGCCTACGCGTCCGGACTGATCGGCCTGAACCAGAAGAACACCCTGGACGGCTACTACACCAGGTTCAAGGACGTCCTGGAGGAAGGGGAGAAGAACAAGGACACCAAGAAGCTGAAGCAGGCCACCGACCTCGGCAACGGCATCGTCAACGCCGTCCTCGCCTACGGGGGCAACTTCGACGCCTACGACGTACGGCGCTGGGACGACCTGCTGTCCATCGGAGCGCTGCCCTCCTACCTCGACAGCCGGCCCGTCAAGGACGCCCTGCACGTCACGGCGGACTGGCAGTGTGCGGACAACTCCGGTCCGGTGGCCGAGCATCTGAAGGCCGACAACATGGCGGACGCCTCCGGTCTGTACACCGAACTCATCACCGCGAACGAGAAGTACAAAGTCCTCCTCTACACCGGGGACTTCGACACCGCCTGCGGCTTCCAGAGCACCGAGGAGATCCTCGACGGCATCGTGAAGCCGCACGACAGCTGGCACAAGGCCAAACGGCTGATCTGGCAGCAGGCACAGGGACACCCCAAGGGATTCGTCCGCACCCTCGGCAACGTCACCCAGGTCGCCCTGCCCGACTCCGGACACGAAGTCCCCGCCTACCAGCCGCAGATCTGCCGCGAGATGCTCTACAACTGGCTCTTCGACCGCCCCTTCCACGGCCAGGACCCCGAAGGCGTGGCACAGGGCATCCTGGCCAAGGCCCAGGAAGACGCCGAGAAGGAAGAAGGATGAGCGAGGCCACGCAGGTGCCGGCCGACCCGCGGATGCCGGCCTCCGTCGCCAAGAGGACGAAGGAGACGGAGGACCTGGAGGCGTCAGCGGCGATCCTCAAGGAGGGGTTCGTCTGCACCGTCGCCCACCTGGAGACCGTACCTGGCAGCGTGCCGGCCGCGATCAGACCGAAATGCGTCCCCATGGTCTACGCCTACCGTGAGGAAGGCGGACAGAAGCTCCTCTACCTGCACGGCTCCATCCACTGGCCGGACCCGACACCGCCCTCGCTGAAACACCTGTGGAGCGAGGGCGGAGTCCCGGTCTGCGTGACCGTCACCCTGCTCGACGGCCTCGTCGTCGGACGAGCCGCGATCAGCACCTCCCTCAACTACCGCTCCGTGGCGGTCGACGGAATCGCGAAGAAGGTCGCCCAAGCCGAGCGCGGGAAGACGATCGAGGCCCTCAGCGACCAGGTCATCCCCGGCCGGTGGGCCGAACTCCGCCCGCTCAAGGACGGCCCGAACGGCGAGATGGACAGCGACGGCAAACACTCGCCCACCGTCGGCGTCCTCTCCGTCAGCCTCACCGAGAACGCCACGGTGCGGATGAAGAAGCACCAGATCACCCAGCCCGAGCACGAGAACCAGGACGACTGGAACTGGAACCACGGCAAGGCCTGGGGCGGCATCCTCCCGATCCGCCACACCTACGGCCCGGCCCAACCCGACTCCCACGTCCAGCAGGGCGCCGCCGTACCCGACTCCATCCAGAAACTCATCAAGGAGGGCCGCGCCGGCTGAACCGCCGGCACCCCGGCCGACCCCGCGGGGGCGGGTCTACGACGACCAGGTTGACGACGTAGACCGGCTGACCCCCGCGGGTGCGGGGAGGACAAATCCGCATCATCGATGCCGGAGCCGACCAGCGGCTGACCCCCGCGGGTGCGGGGAGGACTTGCCGAACCCGATGCCGTACTGGTTCGGCCTCGGCTGACCCCCGCGGGTGCGGGGAGGACCACGCCATCGCCGTCCTGTCCGACTGCGCCGTCGGCTGACCCCCGCGGGTGCGGGGAGGACCCTTCGTGAGCTGCGGTGATGCGGCGGCTTTGCCGCTTCTTTGCCGAACTGGCCGTACGCGTGCGGCGGTTGGCCCGTCGGGGTGGCGAGACCTGGGGACATCGTGTCATGAGTCGGGAGGTCCGCCGTTCCGTGGCGCTGGGGATCCGGTAGATTCTGCCGCCGGTTGTTCGGCACACGAAGTGGCTGAGTGCGAGCGGGCGGGGGCGGCGGGGTGCGGCGTGGGGACGGGCGTGTGGAGAGCCTGCTGGAGTGCTGGCGGGCGGTCGAGTTGTTCGGTCCGCCGTCGATTCCGGAGGTGCCGAGGAAGCGTCGGGCGGGTCGGCCCCGGGCGTCGGACGTCATCGTCGTCGATGTGACGCCGGCGGCGGGCCGGGCCGCGCCGGTGTTGCCGTGGGCGCCGGAGCATCCGGAGACGGCGGCGCGGCGGGCGCCGCGCGGGATGGTGTGGCGGCACGAGGTGTACGGCGGGGTGTTCGACCTGGAGCTGTTGCGCCGGGCGATGATCGCCGTGCTGCCGAAGGGCACCGACCCGGATCCGGGGGTGCCGGACGAGGAGTTGGTGCTGTCGGGGAAGAGCGCGATGTTCGCGCTCGTTCTGGACGAGCACGGGCGGCCGGTCGAGGACACGTCGGTGGTTTCCGCGTGTGCCTGGGCGACGGGTCGGCTGTTCGACCCGGGGCCGTCGGCGGTCGGGTGGCTGGACGGGTTCGAGGAGTTGGGGGAGGCGTTCGAGGTCGCGGTGGGGCGGTTGACCGCGACGCCGGTGCCGTACGCATCGGGGCCCCAGGGCCTGCCGGGCTCGGAGCCCGCGGCGGAGGGCGGCTGGCGGCAGCTGCTCGCGGAGGTCCTGGGCGGCGCGGCGGTGGCGGCGGTCGGCGTGCTGTTCGGCGAGGTGGCCGGGGCTGCCGTGCAGGGGGCGACGGAGCCGCTGGTGCGGCGGGTCGCCGAGTGGTCGGCGTCCCGCCGTCCGGACGGGGATGGGGCGGACGGCCAGGAGGGCTCGGACGGGGAGGCCGTGCCGGAGCCGTCCGTGGACGGGGTGGAGGAGGACACCGGCGCCCGCCCGGTCGCGCTCGCCGACCTGGTGGCGCTGACGGCCCAGATCGCCCATCTCTGCGGCGTGGAGGAGCACTTGGACCCGCGGGCGATCCGGGTCCGGAGCCGGCTGGTCCACCGCCCGCGCGACCCGAAGGCGAAGCCCGCCGCCGCCCAGCCGTTCCTGAACAGCCTGCTGCCGCCGGATCTCGCCCGGGTGCGGGCCGCGCTGGACGACGGCCGTTCCGGTGGTCTGGGCCCGGCGCTGGAGGCCTATCTGACCGGCCGCGGGGACATCCCCGTCGGTGCCCGCACCGATCTGCGCGGGGACCGTACCGCCGTCCTGGAGGGCGTCCATCCGGCGCTCGTCCCGGCGGGGCGCTGGCCCGCGAAGGCGCGCCACCCGCTCGCGCTCAGCCAGCAGTTCGCGGTCAACCGGATGCTGGCCGACCGCACCGGCACCGGAGCCGGAGCCGACACCGGAGCCGGAACCGGCAATGACACCGACGCCGGCGGCCTGTTCTCCGTCAACGGCCCGCCCGGCACCGGCAAGACCACCATGCTGCGCGACCTGGTCGCCGCCCTCGTGGTGGAACGCGCCGCCGTGATGGCGGGCTACGGACGGCCCGAGGAGGCGTTCGTCGGACGTGCCTGGCGGGGCAAGGACCGCCAGGGCGTCCACGCGCGCTTCGTCTCCGCCCTCGACCCGCGGCTCACCGGCCGCGAGATCGTGGTGACCTCCTCCAACAACGGCGCCGTGGAGAACATCACCGCCGAACTGCCCGGCGCCGACGCCCTGGACGAGCACTGGCACGGCGGCCCCGACCACTTCTCCGACCTCGCCTCGGCGCTGCTCGGCGGAGCTCCCGCCTGGGGACTGGTCGCGGCTGTGCTCGGCAACAAGTCCAACCGGACGAGGTTCAGCGAGCGCTTCTGGTGGGGCCGGCTGCCCGAGGACGAGACCGCCGCCCGGGCCTCGGCGGGCCTCCCGCCGCTGCGCGGCATGAACGCGGTCCTCGGTGACTGGGTGCCGCCCAGGACGGCGGCCGGCAGCAGAACGGCGGCCGGCACCGGAGCCACGGCCGGTACCGCCGCCCAGCCCGCGCCCGCCCAGCCCGTCCCCTCCTGGCCGGAGGCCGTCGCCGCCTTCCGGGCCGCCCAGGCCGAGGTCGAGCGCCTGCGCGCCGAACGCGTCCGCCTCGCCGCGGTCCTGGCCGACGTCCGGGCGGGTCGGGCGCACCCCCGGCTGGAGGCGCTGCGCACCGCCGTCACCCGCGCCGACGACCGTGCGGCGGCCGCCGGGGCCCGCCTGGCCGCCGCCGGTACGGCCGTCGGGGCGGCGGAGGCCGTCACCCGCGCCGCCGAGGCCGCCCACCGGTCCGCGGCGGAGTACGTCCCGCGGGCCCGCGAGGCCCTGGCCGACGCCCGGGCCGCCCTGTCCGTCGCCCGTGAGACCGGCGAGCAGCACCGCCGCCAGGTCGACGTCCTGACGGCTCTCCACGACGAGCCGCCCGGCGCCCAGCAGGGCCTGCGTGCCGGGCTGCGCCGCCTGCTCCGGAGCGGCGCCGAACGCGAGGCCGTCGAGCAGCACCGCGAGAGCAGCCGGGCGGAGCTCCTCGCCCAGCTGGTCCGGCAGCGTACGGCTCTCGAAGAGGCCCACGACCGGATCGCCGACTGCACCCGGGCCGAGGACCTCGCGGCCGACCGGAGCGCCCGGTCCGCCGCGGCCGTCGCCGAGGCGGAGTCGGCCGCCGCCCGCGCCCGGGCGCACGAGTCCGCCGCCCGCGCCGCGGAGTCCGCCGCCCGTACGGAGGTCGAACGGGCCGGGCAGGAGGCCTGGGCCGCCCGGCGCGAGCTGGAACGCGCCACCGCCGAACTCGACGCCGCCCACCGGGGCCTGCGCGCGGCCGCCGTCGGCCTCCCCTCCCTGCCGCTCGACTGGCCGGACCTCACCGACCAGGCGCAGGAACTGGGCGCCCCCTGGTCCGACGAGGCCTGGAGCACCGCCCGCAGTGACCTGTTCCTGCGTGCCCTCGACCTGCACCGCGCCCTGGTCGCCAACACCGCGAAGCGGGTGCGCGGCAACCTCCAGGTCCTGGTGGAGCTGATGGCGGGCGGCGGTGGGCCCGTCCCCGACGAGCAGGTCCTGCAGGCCTGGCAGACCCTCTTCCTCCTCGTCCCGGTGGTCTCCACCACCTTCTCCTCCATCGGCAGCATGTTCGCCCGCCTCGGCCGGGGTTCCATCGGCTGGATCCTCGTCGACGAGGCGGGCCAGGCCACCCCGCAGGCCGCGGTCGGCGCCCTGTGGCGCGCCCGTCGGGCCGTCCTCGTCGGTGACCCGCTGCAGCTCGAACCCGTGGTCACCATGCCGACCGCCCTGCAGCGCCGGCTCCTGCTCGCCCACGGGGTCGACGAGGAGTGGCTGCCCTCGGCGACCTCCGCCCAGGCCGTCGCCGACCGCGTCAACCGCTACGGCACCTACCTGCCCGCCCCCACCGGCGGAGAGGAGGACACCGTCTGGGTCGGCTCACCGCTGCGCGTCCACCGCCGTTGCGAGGAGCCGATGTTCACCGTCAGCAACGAGGTGGCCTACGGGGGCCTGATGGTTTACGGCACCCACCCCCAGCCCTTCCCCGACCCCGCGCACGAGGGCCTCCTCCCGAGCCGCTGGCTCGACACCCCGGACCCCGAGCGCCCCGCCGACGCCCCCTGGGGCGAACGCGACCGCCGGGCCCTCACCTTCCTCCTGGGGCGGCTCGACCGCCACGGCGTCGGCGTCGAGCGCCTGCGGATCATCGCGCCGTTCCGCGCCCTGGTCGCCGAGGCCCGCGAGACCTGCCGCAGGCTTCCCGGCTGGACGGCCGAACTCCTCGACGAACGCTGCGCCACCGTCCACAAGGCCCAGGGCAAGGAGGCCGACGTCGTGATCCTGCTGCTCGGCGCGGGACGCCCCGGCGCCCGCGCCTGGGCGGCGGGGACCCCGCACCTCCTGAACGTGGCCGCCAGCCGGGCCAAACGCCGCCTCTACGTCGTCGGCGACCGGGCCCTGTGGGCTCCGCTGCTCCACTTCGACGTCCTGGCCGCCGAGCTTCCGGCCTACGACCACGTCCGGGACCGCGACACCTGGCCGCTCGACGACCCCGGCGGCGATGCGGGGGACTGACCCCTGCGGGGGCGAAGTGGTCGCGGGCGCTACGCCCCGGCCGCACCGCGCGGGAAGTCGGACCGGCCGACTTCCCGCGTGGACGACCGGAGCGCGGGAGCCGCGGGGCGGGGCGCTCAGCGGTACCAGGTGCGGATCACGGCCGCGGTCTCCCGGACGTCGGCGGCGCCGGCCCGGATGCGGGAGGCCAGTTCGACGGCCTGCTTGGGCTCGGCGGTGACGACGACCCCGGAGGCGCTGAGGTAGGAGGCGGCGACCACGGCGGCGAAGTGCTCGTTGGCGGACTCCAGCGCGGGGACGCGGATCAGCTGGTGCATCAGGGCGGCCGCGCGCTGGTGCGCGGCCCCGTACACCGGGACCTCCATCACGGTGTCGGCGTGCCGGGCGACGGCGGCGGCGAGGGTGCCGTAGTCGGTGACGTCCGGGTCGGTCGGCAGGAACTGGTGGGCGACGTCGAGCAGCCAGGCCCGGTCGATCCGGAGGATCACGCGGCGTCCGCCCCGGCGGCGCGGGTGCTCAGGGGGTACGGCCCGAACTCCTCCTCGAAGGCCGGACCCCAGGCCTGGGCGAAGTGCGCGGCGGCGGTCAGGAAGCGCTCCCGCCGCTCGTCCGCCTCCTCGGCCAGCACCTTGCGCGCGTAGTCGGGCAGGCTCATTCCGGCGGCCTCCGCGCGCTGCTCCAGGGCCTCGTGCGCGGTGTCGTCCAGTCGGACGTTCAGCTGCTTCATGACAGCGAGCGTAGCGAACGGTATCGGTCGCTACAAGGCCGCGCGCCCTCGGCCCGGGCGGCGTCGCCCTCCCGGAGGTCCCCATCCGGGTCCGCTTCCGTAGAGGAATCCCGCGGAAACGGTGCGACGACCGGCCCGTCCGGGAGGTCACGTAGGCGGGAAGCCGCAGAGGTGCGAGGACGAACCTCCGGAAGAAACCGTTCGTTCGGTTTCTGGGTGAAGGGCCGGTCCGGCCGGGCAGCGCACCAGGGCAGGGCCGGTGGGGCGTGCGGCAACCGACGGGACGGCGGGGTCTGACGGGCTGCGGGAAGGGGGAGTGGTTGGCGGGATTCCTCGGCATCGTCTTGTCGGTGGTGGGTGGGGCGAAGCTAAGATACGGGGTGTTTGGTTTTGTTTTCCGGGAGCTCAGGGCGGGGTGGTTTCGGTGGTACGGCAGGAACGGGCGCTCCGGACACGTCGGCTGATCCTGGAGGCGGCGGCCTCGGTCTTCGACGAGTTCGGGTACGAGGGCGCGACCATCGGCGAGGTGGTCTCCCGGGCCGGGGTGACGCGCGGTGCGGTGTATTTCCATTTCGCCTCGAAGCGCGATCTGGCGCAGGGCGTGGTGGAGGAGCAGTTCGTCCAGGACGGAGTTCCCGAACGGAGCTGCAAGCTCCAGGAGTTCGTGGACACCGGGATGGTGGTGGCGTACCTGATGCCGCGCGATCCGCTGCTCAGCGCGGGTGCCAGGCTGTCGCTGGGGCAGGACCTCTTCGACGATCTCGGCGGCGGTGCCATTCCCGGCTGGATCAGCCGCTTCGAGACCCTGCTGACGGAGGCCGGCGAGCGCGGCGAGCTGCTGCCGCACGTCGTGCCGGCGGACACCGCGTGGCTGCTCGTCGCCGCGTGGACGGGGGTGCAGATCCAGTCCCAGAAGCTCTGCAACCGGGCGGACCTGGAGCTGCGGGTGTCCGCGCTGTACCAGCATCTGATGCCGAGCATCGCGGTGCCGGGCGTGCTCGGTTCGCTGCAGATGGGGCCGAACCGGGGGAGCCAGGTGGTCGCCGAGGCGGCGGCCGCCCGTGCGGCCGCGGAGGGCGGCTCCTCGGACGGTGACCCGGACGGCGCCCGGGGCGGGGAAGCCGGCGCCGTGCGCGCCGAGGCGGAGGTCGGGGTGGGCTGACGGGGGCTCACCGGCCCTCCTGCCTGCGGGAATCCGGGCGGGGCGCGGGCGAACCGGCGGCGACGGGACCACGGGGTCCGGCGCCGCCTTTGGTTTGCCCGGGCCCGGTCGCTCGGTGTGGCGGTGGTGCTGCCGTGGGTGAGCGAGGCGCGGCGCTCGGAAGAAACAAACAGCACGTTCGGTTTTATATTGACAAACCGCTCGTCCTGTTTTTGACTGGTCCCAGTTGACCCAGGGTGTCGGCCCGGGTGCCGGCCGTGGCGGAGGTGGCTGCGGCGTTCCGTGTGATTGGGGTGGTCATCGTGGAAATTCGGGTGCTCGGGGCGTTGGACGTCCGGGTGTGCGGGGTGTCGGTGGTGCCGTCGGCACCGAAGCCGCGGCAGGTGCTGGGGCTGCTGGCGTTACGGGCGGACCAGGTGGTGCCGGCCGGGGTGCTGGCCGACGAGCTGTGGTCCGGCCGTCCGCCGCGCAGCGCGCGCACCACCGTGCAGACGTACGTGCTCCAACTGCGGGATCTCATCGACCGGGCGCTCGCCGCGGCCGGTACGGAGAGGGGGGTGTCCTGCGCCAAGGACGTGCTGGTGACCTCGCCGGGCGGCTACATGCTCAACAGCGGCGGCGGGCTGACGGACCTGCGGGAGTTCGAGCGGCTGGCCGGCACCGGCTACCGCGCGATGGACGGCGAGGACCACCCGGCGGCGGCCCGACTGCTCGGCGAGGCGCTCGCGCTGTGGCGCGGTCCGGCCTTCGCCGATGTGCCGGTCGGCGGTCAACTCGCCGTCGAGGCCATGCGGTTGGAGGAGACCAGGCTCTGCGCGCTGGACCAGCGGATCGAGGCGGACCTGCGGCTGGGCCGGCACCGGGTGCTGCTGGCCGAACTCACCG
>NZ_JBSFWR010000133.1:0-20050 GCF_053594915.1 Kitasatospora sp. NPDC002543
GTCCGCCCGCCCCCGTGGGGGGGGGGGGGTCGACCGGGGGGGGACCCGGCACGCGTGTGCCGGGTCCCGCCGTCTCTCGTCTACCGCTCGTGGAGCGGTTCCCCCGGCAGCTCCGCGCTCGCCGGCAGCACCGCGAGGTCCAGCCCCCGGTCCAGCCGCACCCGCAGCACCGGGTCGGCGGCCACCGCCTGCCCGACCCGCTGCGCGGCGGCCTGCAGCCCGGCCTGGTCCAGCTCCGGGTCGAACACCACCGCGAGCACCCCGTCCGAGGTCTCCGAGGCCGCCAGCAGCCCGCGGACCACCTGCGGCTCGGCCGCCAACAGCCCGCGGACCGCCTCGCGCACCTCCGGGTCGAGGGCCGGCGGCAGGAACGGGCGGTTCTCCGCGAGCGCCCGCAACCGGGCGCCGCTCAGCTGGAACGGCACCGGCCCGGCCGGGTCGATCAGCAGGGTGTCGGCCCGCTCCGAGTAGGCGACCATCGCGGCCTGCGGGGCCGCCGTCGGCGCCGGGCGGGCGTCGGCGCGCCAGCGGGTGAGCGCGTCGAGGGACGTGAAGGCCGGCAGCGCGCGGCGCCCGTCCGGGGCCTCCAGCACCGGGACGGCCATGTCGCTGGTCTTCTCGTGCCGGTGCCCGTCCGGGCTCACCTCGACCTCGCCGAGGATCGCGACGATCGGGACCATCAGCCGGGAGGGGGTCAGTGCCGCCAGCACCTCCGGCTCGGCCGAGCGGTCCCGCGACCAGCGGGCGAGGGCCTCGGCGAGCGCCGGGTCGACGGTGCCGTCGTCGTCGGAGAAGCCGGGGTTCGGGATGTTCTTGTCCACGAACGCCGGGTTGGAGAAGTCTTTGCGGTCCACCCGGCCGACCCTATGCCACCGCCCCCGAGCGGCCCCATTTCCCCGCACGTTCCCCGTACGCGGGCCTACCCACGGGTAGCGCGGTGTGGCACCCTGCGCCCATGGTGATCCTCGACGCGCCCGCCGCCGCAGCCGCCCCGGTCTCCGACCGCCTCCGGTACGACCGCGCCACCGCCCACCTGGACGGGCCGGTGGCCGTCGTGGACCTCGCCGCGTTCGACGCGAACGCCGCCGACCTGGTCCGCCGGGCGGGCGGCAAGCCGATCCGGCTGGCCAGCAAGTCGCTCCGCTGCCGGGCGCTGCTGGAGCGGGCCCTGGCCGTGGACGGCTTCCTCGGGGTGATGAGCTTCACCCTGGACGAGTCGCTCTGGCTGGCCCGCACCGGCATCCGCGACGTCCTGCTCGCCTACCCCTCCGCCGACCGGGCCGGCTTCGCCGAGCTGACCGCCGACCCGGAGGCCGCCCGCGAGATCACCGTCGTGCTGGACGACCCGGCCCAGCTGGACCTGATCGACGAGGCCCGCGCCGGCGACGCCGAGGTGCGGGTCTGCCTGGAGCTGGACACCTCCCTGCACCTGCTCGGCGGCCGGGTCCGGGTGGGCGCCCGGCGCTCGCCGCTGCGCACCCCCGAGGACCTCGGCGCCTTCGCCGAACTCGTCCAGCGCCGCCGGGGCTTCCGGGTGGTCGGCCTGATGGCGTACGAGGGGCACGTCGCCGGGGTGGGCGACCGGGTGCCCGGACGGCCGGTGCGCTCGCAGCTGGTCCGGCTGATGCAGGCCAGGTCCCGGACCGAGCTGGCCCAGCGGCGCGCGGCGGCGGTCAGGCGGCTGCGCCAGGTGGCCGACCTGGAGTTCGTCAACGGCGGCGGCACCGGCAGCGTGGAGTCCACCGTGGCCGAGCGCGCCGTCACCGAGGTGGCGGCCGGCTCCGGGCTGTACCAGCCGCAGCTGTTCGACAACTACCGCGCCTTCCGGGGCCGCCCGGCCGCGCTGTTCGGCCAGCCGGTGGTGCGCCGCCCCGGCCTCGGCGTGGTGACCGTGCTCGGCGGCGGCTACCCGGCCTCCGGCGCGGCCGGCCCGGACCGCTCCCCGGTGCCGTACCTGCCGGCCGGGCTGCGCTACGACCCGATGGAGGGCGCCGGGGAGGTGCAGACCCCGCTGCTCGGCCCGGCCGCGGACGACCTGCTGATCGGCGACCGGGTCTGGTTCCGGCACGCCAAGGCCGGTGAGCTGTGCGAGCGCTTCGCCGAGCTGCACCTGGTCGAGGGCGACAAGGTCGTGCGGACGGTCCCGACCTACCGGGGCGAGGGGAAGACGTTCCTCTGACGCTCCGTCCGCCTCTGCCCTACCGTGGTGGCGACACTGCGGCACGACAAGGGAGCAGCATGGACCCCGAACTCACGGACATTGCCACGAGGGGCGCGGCCGCCCTGGCCGGGCTCATGGTCACCTCGGCCTGGGACCGGGTGAAGCCGCGCGTTGCGTCGATGTTCGGTCGCCGGGCCGAATCGATCTCGGAAGAGCTGGACGAGACCCGGGCCGAGCTGGCCGCGGTGCCGGAGGACGGCCGCGAGTCCGCCGCCCTGAGCGCGCGGGGCGAGTGGGAGCCGAAGCTGCGCCGGCTGCTGGAGAGGGACCCGGCCATGGTGGCCGAACTCCAGGCGATCCTGGCGGAGTTCGCACCGGAACAGCCCGAGCAGGCGGGCGGCACGGTGCACAACGAGATCAGCGGAAACGCCAGGATCCACGGCAAGGTGGTCCAGGCCCACACGATCAACGGCAGTCTGAACTTCTGAACCTTTCCGGAGCCTTAACGGGGCCCGATGGAACGGCTAACCACGGCCGCCCGTCGGGCCTTTGTGCTGCTCGGGGGCCTACAGTCCGTCAACAAGCACAGCACGCGCGGCTATTGCCTTCTGGTCCAGACCAATCCTACGCTTCGGCCGGGAGCCGCGCGCCGGGCCGGCGGCTCCCGAACGGGCAGGCGTGCCCGGTCCTCCCCCACTCGCCCGGAACGACGGTCAAGGAGTCCCCACCCCATGTCCATCAAGCGAACCGCCCTGTCCGTCGGCGTGATCGGCGCCGCGGTCGTCGCGGTGGCCGGTGCCACCGCCGGTACCGCCAGCGCCCACGGCACGATGACCAACCCCGTCAGCCGGGTCGCCGCCTGCTACGCCGAGGGCCCCGAGCACCCGGTGTCCCAGGTCTGCAAGGACCTCGTCGCCGCGAGCGGCACCCAGCCGCTCTACGACTGGAACGAGGTCAACGTCGCCAACGCCAACGGCAACTCCCAGGCCCTGATCCCGGACGGCAAGCTCTGCTCGGCCAACCGCGACAAGTACGCGGCGCTGGACTGGCCGCGCACCGACTGGCCGGCCACCGCCGTCAAGCCCGGCGCCTTCACCTTCCAGTTCCGCACCACCGCGCCGCACGTCGGCACCCAGACCGTCTACATCACCAAGGCGGGCTACGACCCCACCAAGCCGCTGAAGTGGTCGGACCTCGACTCGACGCCGGTGGCCAAGGTGCAGGTCGACCGCAACGCCGTCAACGGTTCCTACAACTACTCCGGCACCCTGCCGCAGCGCACCGGCCGCCAGGTCCTGTACACGGTGTGGCAGCGCAGCGACAGCCCGGAGGCCTTCTACGCCTGCTCCGACGTGGACTTCGGCTCCTCCACCGCCGCCGTGTCCGCGCTCGCCGCCCAGGCCCCGGCCGCGCCCAGCGACGCCCAGATCGCCGCCGACGCGTCCAAGTCCACCGTCGCCCACCACGGCCACGGCGGGGACCCGAACTCCCCCGCCGGCCAGGTGATCCCGACCGCCTCGGCGGCCGTGGGCGGCACCTCCGCCACCGGCCCGCTGCTGCTCGCGGGCGCCGCCGCGATCAGCGTCGGCTGGGCCGGCATGGTGCTCCGGCGCCGTCGCGTCGAGGCTGTTCGACGCGACTCCTGACGCCGGGCGCGGGACCGGGCCGGTCACTCCCCCGCCCGGCCCGGTCCCGTGACACCACCCCGCGCCCCACCCCGCGTGACGGCGAACGGCGGCGGCCCACCCGGAGGGTTCCCTCCCGGGTGGGCCGCCGCCGTGTGAGGAGCGCGGGGCTCGGGTGAGCGCGGGCTCAGGTGGTGGTGCCGCCGGTGCCTCCGCCGGAGCCCGAACCGGAGCCCGTCCCGGGGAGCCCGGGGACGCTCGGCAGCTTGCCCTTGAAGTCGGTGATGCCCTTGACGATGGTGTCCATCACCGCGACGTCCGGCGACTTGTCGGCGATGTCGAAGCCGAAGTGCACCGAGACCAGCGACTTCCCGTCGGCGGACGGGAAGACCACGCTCTGCACGTAGCCGTTGTTGCCCTTGGGCGCGTCCACCTTCCAGCGGACCAGGTAGCCGTCCTGGCCGTTGACCTTCACGGCCTCGGACTTGAGCTCCTGGTGCCCGGTGATGTCGCCGTACGCGTCCTTGGCCGCCGCCGCGATGTCGGTCTTGGCCGCCGCCTGGGCGTCCGTGCCGGCGCCGTCGACCCGGCCGGTGTTCACACCGCCGAGCGAGCAGCTGCCCTTGCCGTCCGCGCAGGTGTACGAGCCGACGGTGAGCGCGGCGAAGCCGTCCTTGGTGGTCCCGCCCTCCCAGCCGTCCGGGACCGGCACGACGAGCCGGTTGGCCACGTCGACCGCCTGGTCGGCGCCCGGGCTGGTCCTGCCGCCGTTGCCGCCCTTCCCGTTGCCTCCGTTGCCGCCCTTGCCGCTCCCGCCGTTGCCGCTGTCGCCGCCGTTGCCCGGGTCGCCGAAGCCCGGCAGGCCGTCCCACGGGCCGTAGCCGCCCTGCGGGGCCGGGCGGGCGCTGTGCGGGGCGCGGTCCCCGTGGCCGTCCATCGCGAGGTAGGTGATCCCCGAGCCGGCGCCCAGGCCCAGCAGGGCGGCCACGGTGGTGGCCAGCGCCAGCTTGGAGGGCTTGCGGCGGGCCTTGCGCGGCGGCGCGGCGGGCGCGCCGTAGGCGGTGCCGAACGGCGGCGGCTCCGGGTAGCGGACGGTCGGGCCGCTCTCCAGCACCTCGCCCTCCAGCACCCTGGGCTGCTCGGCCGCTCCCGGCCCCGGGTCCGCGGCCGCCGGGCGCTCCGCCTCCGGAGCGTCCGGCGCCGGGGCGTCCGAGGGTGCGGGCCGGGTGTCGGCCGTCCAGCCCTTGCCGTCCCACCACCGCTGCGGCCGCGGGTCGCCGGTGGTGTTCTTGGGGTCCGGGTACCACCCGGCGGGAATCTGCTCGCTCACGGTAGAGAATCTAAAGGCACCCGGATAAACGCGAAATCAGCGCAGCCGGGAATTCCCGACGTTTTCGATGAGATTCCGGTGAGAACCCCGGCGCGCCCGCGCGGAGGGGGTCCGCGGGAGGGGTGTCCGGGGCGGGTGTCCGCGGCCGGGCGTCCGCCGCTGGGGGTCCGCGGGCAGGTTCTACAGCGGGGTCACGTACGCCCCGGAGATGCCGCCGTCCACCAGGAACTCGCTCGCCGTGATGAACGAGGAGTCGTCGCTGGCCAGGAAGGCCACCGCGGCGGCGATCTCCTCGGCCCGGGCGAACCGGCCGAGCGGGATGTGCACCAGCCGGCGGGCGGCCCGCTCCGGGTCCGCGGCGAACAGCTCGCGCAGCAGCGGGGTGTCCACCGGCCCGGGCGAGAGCGCGTTGACCCTGATCCCCTCCCGGGCGAACTGCACGCCCAACTCGCGGGACATCGCCAGCACCCCGCCCTTGGAGGCGGTGTAGGAGATCTGCGAGGTGGCCGCGCCCATCCGGGCCACGAAACTGGCGGTGTTGATGATCGAGCCCCGCCCGTGCCGGCGCATGTACGGCAGCGCGGCCTTGCAGCACAGGTAGACCGAGGTCAGGTTGACCTCCTGGACCCTGCGCCAGGCGTCCAGGCCGGTGGTCAGGATCGAGTCGTCCTCGGGCGGCGAGATGCCCGCGTTGTTGAACGCGACGTCCACGCTGCCGTACGTCTCGTAGGCCTCGTCGAACAGCGCCTCGACCATGTACGGGTCGGTGACGTCGGTGTGCACGAACAGTCCGCCGACCTCCTTGGCGGCGGCCCGCCCGGTCTCCTCGTCGAGGTCGGCGCAGACCACCTTCGCCCCCTCCGAGGCGAGCCGGCGGGAGGCGGCCAGGCCGATCCCGCTGCCCGCGCCGGTGACCACGGCGGTACGGCCGACCAGCCGGCGGCAGACGGCGCCGTCCCGCGCGGCGTGCTTCTCGCTCATCGGGCTGTCACTCCTCGCTGTGGATGAAGACGTTCTTGGTCTCGGTGAAGTGGCGCAGCGCGTCCGGCCCCAGCTCGCGGCCCACCCCGGACTCGCCGAAGCCGCCGAAGGGCGTCCAGTAGCGCACCGAGGAGTGCGAGTTGACCGACAGGTTGCCCGCCCGCACGCCCCGGGCCAGGCGCAGCGCCCGGCCGACGTCCCGGGTCCAGATCGAGCCGGACAGGCCGTAGCGGGTGGCGTTGGCCAGCCGCAGCGCGTCGGCCTCGTCGGTGAACGGCAGGACGGCGGCGACCGGCCCGAAGATCTCCTCGGTGACGGCCGGGACCTGCGGGTCCTCGGGGGCGATCACCGTCGGCGGGTACCAGTAGCCGGGGCCCTCCGGGACCTTGCCGCGGGCCAGCACCGGCAGGTCGGGGGTGAGGTAGGAGGCCACCCGGCGGACCTGGGCGGCCGAGATCAGCGGGCCGAGCTGGGTCTGCGGGTCGGTCGGGTCGCCGGTGCGCAGGGCGTCGACGGCGGGCAGCAGCAGGGCGAGGAAGTCCTCGTACACCTCGCGCTGGACCAGGATCCGGCTGCGGGCGCAGCAGTCCTGGCCGCTGTTGCCGACGAAGGACACCGGGTCGGCGGCGCGGGCCAGGTCGGCGTCGGCGAAGACGATGTTGGGGCTCTTGCCGCCGAGCTCCAGGGTGACCCGCTTGGCGCGGGCGGCGCAGCGGGCGGCGACCTCCTTGCCGACGACGGTCGAGCCGGTGAAGGCGATCTTGCCGACGGCCGGGTGGTCCACCAGGGCCCGGCCGGTGGTGGCGCCCGCCCCGGGGACGACCTGGAACAGGCCCTCGGGCAGGCCCGCGGCGAGGGCGAGTTCGGCCAGCCGCAGGGCGGTCAGCGGGGTGAGTTCGGCGGGCTTGAGCAGGACGGCGTTGCCCGCGGCCAGCGCGGGGGCGAAGCCCCAGGCGGCGATCGGCATCGGGTAGTTCCACGGCGCGATCACCCCGACCAGGCCGACCGGCTCGTGGAAGGTCACGTCCAGGCCGCCGGGCACCGGGATCTGCCGGCCGGTCAGCCGTTCCACTCCCCCGGCGGCGTACTCCAGCAGGTCCCGGACGTTGCCGGCCTCCCAGTGGGCGTCGGCCAGGGTGTGCCCGGCCTCGCCCACCTCCAGGGCGGCCAGCTCGGGCACGTGCACCTCGACCTGGTCGGCGAACCGGCGCAGCAGCCGGGCGCGTTCGCCGGGGGCCAGGGCGGCCCAGCGGGCCTGGGCCCTCGCCGCCCGCCGGACGGCCGTGTCCAGCTGCTCGGGGGTGGTGTCGGGGACGGTGGCGATCACCTCGCCGGTGGCGGGGTTGCGGACGGTGCTCACGGCGCCGTCGGGGCCGGCGGCGGGCCCGGGGCCGGCGGATCCGGCGGGGCTCGCGGCGCCGTCGGGGCTCGTGGCGAGGGCGGGGTTCGTGGCGGGGGCGGGGCTCGTGGCGGGGGCGTTCGGCTCGGTCACGGGTCACATCCGTTCGAAGGATCGGTAGCGCTCCCAGTCGGTGACCGCCCCGTCGTAGGCGGCCTGCTCGACCCGGGCCATGTTCAGGTAGTGCTCCACCACGTCGCCGCCGAAGGCCTCGCGGGCCAGGGCGCTGTCCGCCCACGCCCCGGCCGCCTCGCGCAGCGATCCGGGCACCCGGGCGTACTCCTCGACCGCGTACGCGTTGCCGAGGCAGGGCGCGGGCAGCTCCAGCTTGCGCTGCAGCCCGTGCAGGCCGGCCGCGATCATGCCGGCCACCGCGAGGTACGGGTTGACGTCGCCGCCGGGCACCCGGTTCTCCATCCGCAGGCCGGGGCCGTGGCCGACCACCCGGTAGGCGCAGGTGCGGTTGTCCCGGCCCCAGGCGACGGCGGTCGGGGCGAAGGAGCCCGGGCGGTAGCGCTTGTAGGAGTTGATGTTCGGCGCGTACAGCAGGCTGAACTCGCGCAGCGCGACCAGCTGGCCCGCCAGGAAGTGCCGCATGGTGTCGGTCATCCGGCCGTCCCGGTCGGCGAAGGCAGGGGCGCCGACGGCGTCGCGCAGCGAGAGGTGGATGTGGCAGCTGTTGCCCTCGCGTTCGTCGTACTTGGCCATGAAGGTGAGCGCGCAGCCGAGTTGGGCGGCGATCTCCTTCGCGCCGGTCTTGTAGACGCTGTGCTGGTCGCAGGTGGTGAGGGCGTCGGCGTAGCGGAAGGCGATCTCGTGCTGGCCGAGGTTGCACTCCCCCTTGGCGGACTCCACCACCAGGCCGGCGCCGGCCATCTCGGTGCGGATCCGGGACAGCAGCGGCTCGACCCGGGCGGTGCCCAGCATCGAGTAGTCCACGTTGTAGAGGTTCGCCGGCGTCAGTCCGCGGTAGCCGCCCAGCCAGGCCTGCTCGTAGGTGTCGCGGAAGACCAGGAACTCCAGCTCGGTGCCGATGTCGGCGGCCAGGCCGTACTCGGCGAGCCGGGCGATCTGGCGGCGCAGCAGCTGGCGCGGGGCGGCGTCCACCGGGTGGCCGCCGTGCCGGGCCAGGTCGGCGGTGACCTGGGCGGTGCCGGGCTGCCAGGGGGTCAGCCGCAGGGTGGCGAGGTCGGGGCGCATCGCGAAGTCGCCGTAGCCGGTGGCCCAGGAGGAGAAGGCGTAGCCGTCCACGGTGTTCAGGTCGACGTCGACGGCGAGCAGGTAGTCGCAGGCCTCGGCGCCGTGCTCGGCGACCTCGTCCAGGAAGAACCGGGCGGCGAAGCGCTTGCCCTGGAGCCGGCCCTGCATGTCGGTGAAGGCGAGTGCGACGGTGTGCACCTCGCCGGCGTCCACCAGGGTGCGCAGCCCGTCCAGGGTCAGCGGTGGCCGGGGCGGCGAGCCCGCGGCGGCCTGTTCGGGCGTTTCGGACATGGCCGAACCCTCCTCCTCGATCACTCTTCGAGATCAAGCGGTCACAGCGAACCGTACGGCCTGCGACTCGCGGGGCGGAAGAGGGCGGGTGGGTGTCGGACGCCCGTGGCGCGCCGACGCGCGTGGCTGACGGTGGATCAGGAGGTTCGGGGGGAGAATGCGCGCCATGGATCGCAGGCCTTTGATCGGCGTCAGCACCTACCTGGTGGACGCGAGCTGGAGCGATTGGCGGGGCCGCCGGGTGGCCCTGCTGCCCGAGCGGTACACGGCGCAGATCCGGGACTCCGGCGGGATCGCGGTCCTGCTGCCGCCGGACGCCCCCGAGCGCGCCCCGGAGGTGCTGGCCCGGCTGGACGCCCTGGTGGTCGCGGGCGGGCCGGACATCGACCCGGCGTACTACGGGGAGCCGGCCCATCCGGCGACCGAGGTGGACTCGCCGGAGCGGGACGCCTGGGAGGTCGCGCTGCTGCGGTCGGCGCTGGCGGCGGGGATGCCGCTGCTGGCGGTCTGCCGGGGGATGCAGATCCTGAACGTGGTGTGCGGCGGGACGCTGGTGCAGCACCTGCCGGACGTAGTGGCGGTGGACGTGCACGGCGGCTCGCCCGGGCGCTACGGCTCGCACCCGGTGCGGCCGGTGCCCGGGACGCTGCTGGGCGGGCTGCTGCCGGAGAGCGAGCTGGAGGTGCCGACCCTCCACCACCAGGCCGTCGACCGGGTGGGGGCGGGCCTGCGGGTGAGCGCCCACGCGCCGGACGGGACGGTGGAGGCGGTGGAGGGCCCAGGGTTCGCGCTCGGCGTGCAGTGGCACCCCGAGCAGGGGGACGACCTGCGGCTGATGCGGGCGCTGGTCCGGGCGGCCACCGCGGCGGTTCTCGACGCACTGGTGCTGGGGTAGCCCAACTGGGCGCGGGGGCAGGGGGGTTCGGCTGTTCGGCGGGGTGCGGCCTGCGCCGGGTTCGCCCCTCCGAACGGCAACGACAACGGTCACCAGTACAGCCTTTGGATCTTTGTCGATTCTGCGGTTCACTTCGGTTGCGGGGCGGTCGCGGCGCGCCCCCTTTCCCACCCGTGCACCCAGAGAGGACTTCCATGGCCGGGCACGAGCACTCGCACGATGATCATGCGCATGACCACGAGCACTCGCACGGGGCGGGTGGGCACGGGTCCGGCGGGCACGCGCACGGGTCCGGCGGGCACGCGCACCGGTCCGGTGGGCACGCGCACGGGTCCGGCGGGCACGCGCACGGGTCCGGCGGGCACGCGCACGGGTCCGGCGGGCACGGCGGCCACTCGCACGGCGTGTCCGCCGACGCGGACCGCCGCTGGCTGCTCGGCGCCCTCGCCCTGATCGTCGTCTTCATGGCCGGCGAGGTAGCGGTCGGCTTCGCCGCCCAGTCCCTGGCCCTGATCTCGGACGCGGCGCACATGCTCACCGACGCCGCCTCGATCGCGCTCGCGCTGATCGCCATGCGACTCGCCGCCCGCCCGGCCCGCGGCGGCTACACCTACGGCCTCAAGCGCGCGGAGATCCTGTCCGCCCAGGCCAACGGCGTCACCCTGCTGGTCCTGTCGGCCTGGCTGGGCTACGAGGCGATCACCCGGCTGTTCGAGCCGCCGGAGGTCGCCGGATCACTGGTGCTGGTCACCGCGCTGATCGGGATCGTGGTCAACCTCGCGGCCACCTGGTGCATGTCCAAGGCCAACCGCAGCTCGCTGAACGTCGAGGGCGCCTTCCAGCACGTCCTGACCGACCTGTACGCCTTCATCGCCACCGCCGTCGCCGGCGCGATCGTGCTGACCACCGGCTTCGCCCGGGCCGACGCCATCGCCTCGCTGATCGTCGTCGCGCTGATGCTCAAGGCCGGCATCGCCCTGGTCCGGGACTCCGGGCGGATCTTCCTGGAAGCCGCCCCCGCCGGGATCGACCCGGACACGGTCGCCGACCGGATGGTCACCGAACCGCTGGTCGAGGAGGTCCACGACCTGCACATCTGGGAGATCACCTCCGGTCAGCCGGCGCTGTCCGCGCACATCCTGGTCACCCCGGGCGGCGACTGCCACGCGGTGCGGCGCTCGCTGCAGCGTCGGCTCGCCAACGAGTACGGCATCACCCACTCCACCCTCCAGGTCGACCACGTCGGCGAGGACGAGGCCGGCGCGCTGCTGCAGATCGCCGCCCCGTCCGACTCCGCCGCCGAGCACTGCGCCGACTCCCACGGCCCGGTCCACCGCGCCGGCCCGCACGAGCACTGAGGGCACCCGTCCGTCAGCGCGGTGCGGCATGATCTGACACGTGACCGCACCGCGACTGATGCTCCTCGACTCCGCCAGCCTGTACTTCCGGGCCTACTTCGGCGTACCGGACACCCTGCGCTCGCCGCAGGGCGAGCCGGTCAACGCCGTCCGCGGCCTGCTGGACTTCATCGCCCGGCTGGTCCACGACCACCGGCCCGACCAGTTGGTGGCCTGCATGGACGCCGACTGGCGCCCGCAGTGGCGGGTGGACCTCGTCCCCTCCTACAAGACCCACCGGGTCGCCGAGGCCGCCGAGGACGGCGAGGAGGAGGTGCCCGACACGCTGGCCCCGCAGGTCCCCGTGATCGAGCAGGTGCTGGACGCCCTCGGCATCGCCCGGGTCGGCTCCCCCGGTTACGAGGCGGACGACGTCATCGGCACCCTCACCGGCCGGGCCACCGGGCCGGTGCAGATCGTCACCGGCGACCGCGACCTCTTCCAGCTGGTCGACGACGCCCGGGGGATCACCGTGCTCTACCCGGTCAAGGGCATGGGCAACCTCCAGGTCACCGACGACGCGCTGCTGCAGGAGAAGTACGGCGTCCGCGGCGCCCAGTACGCCGACATGGCCGCCCTGCGCGGGGACCCGTCGGACGGCCTGCCCGGCGTCAAGGGCATCGGCGAGAAGACCGCCGCCCAGCTGATCAACGAGTACGGCGACCTCGCGGCCATCCGCGCCGCCGCCCTCGACCTCGGCTCCAAGCTCACCCCGGCCCGCCGCCGCAACATCGTCGAAGGCGCCGCCTACCTCGACGTCGCCCCCAAGGTCGTCCGCGTCGCCGACGACGCCCCCCTCCCCGCCTTCGACCCCGCCCTCCCCCGCGAGCCGCTCTACCCGATGACCCTGGAGGAGCTCTCCGCCCGCTGGGGCCTGGGCACCTCGCTGGACCGCGTCCTGGAGGCCCTCGCCACCCGCTGACGGCCGCACACCGAAGGGCCCGCCCGTTCCTGCCGGAACGGGCGGGCCCTCGGCGTTCGCGTGGCCGTCGGCCCCAAGTGCCCTTGACCGCAGCTCACTTTGCGATGCAAAGTTCATGGCACAGCAAAGCGTATGCGCGTGACAAGGGGTGGATCATGACGACAACGCACCGGGACGACCCGGCCGAACTCCTCGCCGAGACGGAAGGGCTCCGGGCCCGGGCCCGGACCCGGCTGCGCGGCTCGGGGGTGCCGCTGCTCGGGTTCGGCCTGCTCGCCCTGGCCGCCGTGCCGATCTCCGGCCAGGCCTACAACTTCGGCGCCAACGGACGATTCGTCCCCTCGTACCCGTCCTTCGCCTACTCGGAACTCATCGACCTCTGCGTGCCGCACGCACTGGACGGCACGTGCCGGACCGGCGACTTCGACGGAGCCGTGCTCCGCTTCCTGGCCTGGGGCGTCTGGTACGCGCTGCTCCCGCTCGCCTGGCTGGCCCTCGCCCGCTGGTACCGGCGGCGCGGCGAGGCCCGCGGGATCGTCCCGCGCCGCCTCGGCTGGCTCGGCACCGCGGCCGGCGTCGGCATCCTGCTCACCGCCGTCCTGCTCGCCCTGCTGTTCGCACCCCGCGTGCCCTTCGCCCTGTCGGTGCTCGCGAACACCTACACCTCGCCCTGGTACGCGGTCGGCATCGGCCTGATCGTCCTCGGGCTGACCGAGCACAGCCCCCTGGTGACCGCCGCCGGGCTCGTCCACACGGCACTGCTCACCGCCTACCTCGCGGCACCCTGGGAGAGCGGCTGGCTGCCGTGGCTCGACCGGGGCGACGGCGGCTGGGCCGACGGCCCGCAGCCGAAGGCCCTGCTGCTGGCGGCGGTCCTGCTGGCCGCCGGGCTGGCTCAGTGGGCGGCGGCCCGCCGCAGGCCGGGGGCGGCATCCCGTACGGTCACCTCTTGACATCCTCCCCTCCTGAAGGAGGGGATTGCCCTCAGCCTCACGGCTGAGCCGCTGCGCGTGAGCGCGGCGGTGTTGCCCTGCTCCGCAGGAGATCCGTTTCCTCCCCCGGCTGAAGCCGGGGGTATCCATGGAGGTCCCCGATGAGCGCCGCGGACGAAGCCGAGGAGCAGCACCCGACCCTGGCCCTGGACGACACCGTCCACCAACGGGTCCGGCTCGGCATCCTGGCGATCGCCCGCGAGGCCGACCGGGTCGAGTTCGGCTTCCTCAAGGAGCAGTTGGGCGCCACCGACGGCAACCTCTCCCGCCACCTCAAGGTCCTGGAGGAAACCGGCCTCGTCGGCGTCACCAAGGGCTACGTCGGCCGCCGCCCCCGCACCTGGGTCACCCTCACCCCCCAGGGCGTCGAAGCCCTCGACCGCGAACTCCGCGCCCTGCGCGAACTCGTCCGCCGCCTCGACGCCACCGGCCCGGGCCACGCGCCGGCGTAGGAAGTCGGCCGGGCCGACTTCCTACGCGCGGTCGGCTCCTGCCGCAGCTCAGGCAGCGGCGCCGTACTCGCGCGTCGGCGGAAACCGGCGTTCCCTCGTTGTGGCAGAACGTTCAGGCCAACCCGCAGTCGTCGATCACCTTGATGCGGATGGTCCTGTCCCGGCCGACCCTGATCGTCGGACGGTGGGTAGCTGACAAGGCTTGCCTCCTATCACTCGAACGTGAGCCGGGGAATCGCTTCGATGTCGATCCCGTACCGGCGGTAGACCTTGGTCGTGTTCTCGCCCGTCAGCTCCTCCAGAGGGAACTTGAGCGCGCGGGCGGTCGCCCGGACGTGCTCGGCACTGACGCCCTCGATCTCCACGTACGGGGGGATCAGCGGCCAGTGGTCGACCTCGATGGCCGCGCCACCGAGCGTCCAGGAGGACCGACGGCTCTCCTGGTACGCCTTCGGCTGGTAGCCGAGCTTGCCAAGGAGTGTGTTGGTGACGTCGAAGTCGCCGACGGTCGTCTCCGTTTCGGTCACGCCGTCGATCGCGTCGGAGTGGATCTCCTTGACGCACAGGGTGACGTCGATGCCCGTGTCACGCAGCCGGACCCACGCTCCCGGCCGGCCGGGGATGTCGTAGACGTAGCGACGCTGGAAGCGGTCGACCACGTGCGAGGCCCCGGCCTCGGCGAGGAGCACGCGGATCTCCTCCGGATCGACATCGAGGATCTTCGCTTCGAACTCAGTTGCGGTCATGGGGAATTGCCTTCCTCGATGCGGTGCGGGCATACGAGCGCACGGTATCGGCGATGCTGTGAGCCACCTCGGCAGGCGTGCGGTCGGTGCCGTCGACGCGCAGCAGTCCGAACGCCCGGTACACACGGGAGCTTTCGGCCACGTTCGGCTCCTCCCGCCGGTGCCAGGAGCTCAGTGTTCGCAGCTCGGCCCGCCGGCGAAGCCGCTCCTGGCGGACGCGTTCGTCCACCTCCAGCAGAATCGGCACGTGCGGGACGAGGACTCCCTCCGGGTACTCCGGCGCGCAGACGTGACCCATTGCCCTGTGCGTGGCGATGGTGCGCGGGAAGTAGGACTCGACCACCACGGTCCGGCCCGCCCCGACAACCGCGCGAGCGGTCTCGGACTTGACGTGATTGGCCATCATCCACCAGTGGAACCGCGCCGCCAGGACGCCGACGGCGTCCACCTCCGCACGCATGCGCGGGAAGGTCGGCAAGGTGTCGTCCGTGAGGTGGACGCCGTCAACGAGGGCCGCGACCAGCGGGGCAACCGTGGTCTTCCCGCTCGCGCTGAGACCGTCGATGGTGATGAAGAATCCTCGGGTCACGTCCATGTGAAATCCGTTTCCTGGTTCGGACTTTCATCGCGGACCCCAGTTCCACGGGACCGGGTGGGCGCCACGCAGGCACGCGATGCGGTGGGCGGCCTCCTGGCGGATGCCGGCATCGAGGTGGGCGCGGCGGACCGTGTTCAGCACCGTGGTGAGGACGACGATGTCGCGTACGACCTGGTAGCCGGACCAGGCGCCGATGTAGGGGTGGTCCGGGAGCCGGCCCTCCCGCTCATAGGAGAGGTAGGTGTCGGTGTAGGTCCGGTGGTCCTGACGCGGGCCGGTGAGCAGTTCGGAGCGCCAGCGGGCGGCGACGAGGTCCCACTCGCGGTGGCCGCGTCGGAGCGGGCGGCGCAGGAGGAGTCCGACGTGGGTGCCGTCGTCGTGACACGGAGCCATGCCGAGGGCGCCGAGGACGACGGTGTCCGGGGTCGGCCAGTCGAGGTAGTCCCACTCCTCGCGCAGTTGGGCGGCGCGTTCGCGCAGGAACCGGCGGGCGGACTCGTCCAGCGGCGCGTCGTCCAGGCCGTCCAGTAGGCCGGCGGACGGGTCGTGCTCTCGCAGCCACGGGGCCGCCCCGGGGTCGATGCGGTGGGTGAGGGCGGTCACCCACGCGGAGAGGGAGGTGTCGGCGCTCGGCTTCCCGGGGCTCTGCCAGAAGGTCACGGCCCGGCCGTCGGTGGCCGCGCGGACCTCGGTGTAGTAGGCGGAGGTGGCGGGGAGCCGGTGTTCCCGGAGGAACTGCGCGCCCTTGATGAGCGCCCAGGCCTCGTCCACGTCGGGGTGCACGATGGCGAGTGCGCACGAGCGCGAACCGAGCGACCACAGGTGGTTCGGGCTGTCGCTGAGCAGCTCGGCTTTCGCGGGGTCGTCGCCGGTGGCCACACAGGCCTGCGTCAGGGCCTCGTCGGAGGCCGCGATGTCCAGTCTGCGGGCGGGACTGATGGTCTTGAGCAGCGTTCCGGTGCGCGTTCCGACGCTCACGGCGCAATCCTCGGGTACGGAGTGGAAGGGTGAACGGGAGTGGCGGCCCGGCCCGGCCCGTGGAGACGTCGGCTCGCGGCCGTCGGCACGACGGTGCGTTCCCCAGGCCGTTGAGCCGGCCGGTTCGGCCTCGGCGTATTCCCGGGTGCCTGCCCGGGGCCGACCATCAGGCAAGGCTCGGGGGGCCGCACGACGGTCTTCGGCTGCACTTCCGCCTCAGCGGCGGTGGCCTGGCCGAAGGTCGCCGGTTCCACGTCGAGTTCGAACCAGACGGACCAGCCGGTGGGCCGTCCCTGGAGGTCGATCCGCTGGTGCCATCCGATGTCGTCCGCGTAGCCGTCGACGACCACCAGTCCGCGGCCACAGGTCGCGTCGAGGTCGTCGACGCTGCTGTTCATCGCCGGTTCGACCATGCTCGGGTCCGTCACTGTGGTCCGCAAGCGGCCGCGCTCCCAGTCGACGCCCACTTCGATCAACAACACGGCTTCACGGTCAGGGCCTTGACCGGTGGCGTGCTTGATCGCGTTGTCGACGAACTCCGACGAACACACGCGGAGCGCGTACGCCCGGGACTCGTCGAGGACGATGCCGACTCTCACGACCTCCTCGGACAACAGGTTGCGGATCGCGCCGAGGGACGCGGTGGTGACCGTGGCACTGATCTCCAGGACGCGGTGCATGGCTGTTCCTCCGGGCTGGACGTGGGGAGGCGGTCCCGGACCATTGGCGGGGGTGGCGAGTGATGGTCAGTCATCGCGTGTTCGCGGAGACTCGCCGCACCAGGGGCCGGGAGGGGCAGTTTTCTAGGTCCGAGTGACCAAGAGGCGTATGCCGACGTCCTCAAGGTGCTTGCGCCGTCTGTCGGCGGCAGCCTGGTCGCCGAGGTGCGCGATCGTGGGCAACACGACGGCGTACACATCGCGCTGCTCTTCGATGCCGACGATGAGGGCGTCCGGCTCGGCACCCTCATCGGTGATCACATCGACGAGGTGGAGTTCCTGCCGCTCGCAGAAGGCGTCGAGGACCCCGGTCAGAGCTCGCCGACGAGGTAGCCCCGCAGCGACCGCTGTGCGGAGCAGCCCAATGACGACGGGCGGTGGGACCGATAGTTGCTCGGTGAGCACGCTGGACGGTTCCTTCCGGTCAGCGGGGTTGTCGGCTTCCAGACTGCGGGAGGCTCCGTCGTCGCGGAATCGCGTGCCGTGGCAGTTCCGTGGCAGTTTCGCCGCACCACCACGACCTGCGGTGCTTCGATGGCACCCCGGAGCGGAGGTATGGCAATGGCGGCAGTGATCGTGTGGACCGGGCTCGAAGCGAGGGCTCTGCGGCTGGCGTGCCGCAAGTCCGTCCGGGACTGGGCAGCGCAGTTGGGCATGTCGGTCCGCGCGGTGTCGAACTGGGAGAAGCTGGGGGTGAGTACCAGGCCGAGGCCGGACACCCAGGCGATCTTCGACACAGTGCTGCGCCAGTGCGATCCCGATGCTCGTATGCGATTCGAGGCACTGGTGGCGCAACAGGTCGGCGCTCCGGTGCTTGCAGAGATCCAGGCCGGGCCGCGGGCATGGGAGCACGAGTCGTGGGCGGAGGACATCGAGAGGGCGGTTCTGGCGGCGTCCCGGCAGGAGTTCGCATCAGCGGGAGTCCTGCTGGAACGTTGGCGGTCACGCTGGCCGACGGTCGAACTCGACGACCGCGGCCTCTATTTGTTGGCCCGCTCGACGGCCTTGGTGGGCGACCTCCGCCGTGATCAGGGTGCACTGCTCGGCCCGCTGTCGGCGTCGGCCTCGTACGCCAAGGCCCGATTGTTGTACACCCAGCTCGACATCCCCAGGCGGACAGCTCAGTTGGACCTGGCGTTGGCCGTGGTGACTGAGATGTCCGGACAGCTCTCGGCTGCGGCGGATCGATACTCGGACCTTTCCGGTGACGTTCGCCTCAGCGCACGGGATCGGACTCGGGCGGCCCTGTGGGTGGGAACCTCGCTCGACAAGCAGGGCTCACACGAACAGGCCATCGGTATCGCCGAGTCGGCGATCCGGGCGTTCGAGAACCTGGGTGAGTTGGACGACTGGGCGACAGGCAACCAAAAGCTTGCGCTCGCGTACCGCGGTGCAGGGAATCTCGGGGAGGCGGTCCGGTTGATCGAGGTGGCGAGGACGAACACCAACGGTTCGGCACCGATGCAGGACGTCCGGCTGACCACCGCGCACGGGCACATTCTGCTGACCGACCGCGCGACTGCCGGGGAGGGGCTCGCCCTGCTGGAAAGGGCCGAGGTGATGGCGGACAAGTACGGTATGACCCACCAGCGGAGGAGCATCCGAGGCATCCGGTCCGGATTCCAGCGGGAACGGTGCCTTCAGTGAGCAGGAGAAGAACGTGGCGGACACTCAGCAGCGCGAGATCACCGACCGACAGTGGGCGGACGCCACGCTGATCTGGGAATACCACCAGATGGGGCACGAGCGACGGCCGTGCGATGTGGCGATCGGTCTGGGCTGCCACGACCTCGGAGTGGCGGCCGAGACGGCAGCCCTGTACCTGGACGGCCTGGTGCGGAGGATCGTGTTCACGGGCGGGCCGAACCCGTCCCGGCCGGAGCTCTTCCCCCGAGGTGAGGCCGTGCACTTCACCGAGCACGCCATCGCCCTCGGGGTCCCCGAGCATGCGATCCACCAGGAGCCCCGCGCCCGCAACACCGGGCAGAACATCCAGTTCTCCCGTGACGTTCTGGAGGCCGCCGACATCGAGGCACGGTCGGTGCTGCTCGTGACCATGCCGTACATGGAGCGCCGGGCGTTCGCGACGTGCCGCAAGGTGTGGCCGGAGGCCGAGGTGGTGTGCGCCTCGACCCCGATGAGCCTGAACGACTACGTGAAAAGCATCGGCGACGACAAGCTCGTGATCGACAGCCTCGTGGGCGACCTCCAGCGGGTGATCGAGTACCCGAGGCGCGGGTTCGCCGTTGCCCAGGAGGTTCCGGAGACGGTTCATGATGCGTACCAGCGGCTTCTGGCCGACGGATTCGACAGCAAGACCCTCAACTGACGCGGCGCCGCCCTCCGGGCTGGTGTGCGCTGTCCACCAACCCAACTTCCTCCCCCGATTGTCCACCGTGGCGAAGCTGGCCGCCGCGGACGTCTGGGTAGTCCTCGACGATGTCCAGTTCAGCCGCCGTGACTACCAGCACCGGGCCAGGATGGGGCCGGTCGACGGCACTGGCCCGGCCCGGTGGCTGTCCGTCCCCACGCACCTGCCGGACGGAAGATCGACACTGATCCGCGACGCCCGCACCGTCGACGCCCCGCGCAGCATCCGCCGGGTGGAACACGTCCTCCGCCGGCATTACGGGGTCAGTCCCTTCTGGCCTCGGTTGGCGGCTGACCTGCCGAGGCTCCTGACGCTCTTCAGGAGTACCGACCGGACGGCGGAGATCGCCGAAGCATCCACCCTGCTACTTCTCCATGTCCTCGGCTGGTCAGGAGCGACGGTGCGCAGCAGCACCCTGTCCGCCGATTCCGGGCGGACGCAGCGCCTCGTGGACCTGTGTCAGGCAGTCGGCGCGGATACGTACCTGTGCGGCACAGGCGGCAGCAGGTACGTCGAGCCGGACCTGTTCGCGGCTGGACGGGTCGAGCTGCGACACTTCGGCGTACCGAGCACGGGCGTGTGGGCCGGTGCCCGGCAGGTCAGCGCAGTGCACAGCCTGATGGTGCACGGGCCCGACAAGGTGAAAGCGGCCCTCGAAATGGCATGAGAGGTGTTCGGCGCCCTCGCTCGGGTGGAGCGAGGGCGCCGGGGTTCAGCGTGGCAGTCGAGTTCCTCTTCTCCACGGGAAGTTGACCGTATCGACTTCCTACGCACCCCTCACCAACCCGGTGTCGCTTCCGTCATCGGAAAGCCCCTGCCCCTGCCCCTGCCATCGGCGGGGGCAGGGGCATTTCTTCTGCGTAGGAAGTCGGCTGGGCCGACTTCCTACGCAATGTCGTCGAAGCCCAGGCGGCGAGGCGAAGCCGAAGCCGCGCGGGGCTCCAGCTGATGCGCGGCTTCCTGTTCGCCATCTCCGCCCTGGTGATCGGCGCG
>NZ_JBSFWR010000134.1:0-19737 GCF_053594915.1 Kitasatospora sp. NPDC002543
AGGGCCGCCATGGACCGTCACCGGCCTCCACACCGGCCGCCACCCGCCCGCGCCATCCCGCACCCGCACCCCGCCCACGGAGCGGCACGCCCCATGCCCGCGGTCCCGCGCCGCCACCACCGGCGGCCACGCGACGGGCAGTCCCCCGCCGGCGGACCACTCAGCCCACCCGTCCGCTCCCCTTCACGGCCGGCCACCCGGAGGTCCACGCCACCACCCCTGGGCACGCGTGCGCCCTCGTGGTCCTGCCCGGCTTACTGCCGGGCAGGACCACGAGGGCGCAAAAAGGGAGGAGGTACCCCCTCAGACCGGACCCCTCGGACAGGCCCGACCCGACCAGGCGGCGCCGTGCCGGCGGACAGGCCCCGCACGGCACGGCACCGGCCCCCGACTCGGCCACCAGGAACGCCGGGTGACCGTGTCACAGCCACGTGACCGGGGGACGAGGCCCGACCGCCGGGACAGGACCGGACGGCCGGGACGAGGCCGGACAGCCGAGATGGGGCCAGTGACCAGGTGCCGGAGTGACCGGGCTGCCGGCGCCCGAGGTGCGGACGGACGGACGGAACCCGCCCGCACCCCTGGGCCGGTGACCGACGCGACCGGGCCCCGGGGGCTCCTGATGCCGAGTGCCTGGGTGGCCGGGTTGCCCGGGTTGCCGGGTTGCCACAGGCGCCCAGGTGCGGGCGGACGGGCGGAACCCGCCCGCACCCCCTGGGCCGGTGACCGACGCGACCGGGCCCGGGGCCCCCGAAGCCGGGTGCCCCGGGAGCCGGAAGCTCCCGGGGCAGGGGCGGACAAGACCCGGCCCGGGCCGGTGACCGACGTGCCCGGACCCCGGGTCCCCAGGGCCCCGATGCCGGGTGCCGAGGTGGCCAAGGCCGCCGGGCACGGGTGCCGGGTGCCGGGGGCGGGTTCCGCCCCCGCCCCCGTGCCCGGTCCCGCCCCCCCCGGGGGGGGTGGGGTGGCGCTCAGGTGATGGAGGCGCCGGAGTCGATGCTGATGACCTGTCCCGTCATGCAGTCCTGGTCCAGGAACAGCGTGATCGAGCGGGCGACCTCGCGCGGGGTGACGAACCGCGGTACCGGGACCTTCTCCAGCATCCCCGCCACCACGTGCTCGGGCAGCGTGTCCGTCATCCCCGTGATCATGAACCCCGGCGACAGCGCGTTGACGGTCACCCCCCGCCGGCCGCACTCCGCCGCCAGCGTACGGGTCAGCCCGATCAGCCCCGCCTTCGACGCCGAGTAGGCCGTCTGCCCCGCCGTGGCGATCAGCGCGGACGGCGAGACGATGTTCACCACCCGCCCCCAGCGCGCCCGCAGCATCGCCGGCACACACACCCGCGCCGTGTGGAAGGACCCCACCAGGTTCGTGTCGATCACCTGCCGCCACTGCGCCGGGTCCTGCATCGCCATCAGCGCGTCCTTGCGGACCGCCCCGTTGTTGACCAGCACGTCCACCGGCCCCAGCGCCGCCCGCACCTGCTCGTACATCGCGCCGACCGCGTCCCAGTCCGCGACCGAACCACTGACCAGCACATGGTCGTTGACGAGCCGGGCCGCGACCTTCTCCGCCCCCTCACGGGAACTGTTGTAGTGCACCGCGACCCGGCAGCCCGCCGCGTCCAGCGCCAGCGCCAGCTCACTGCCCAGCCCCCCCGAAGCACCGGTCACCAGCGCCACCGGGGACACCGGCCGCGCCCCGAAGGCGTCCTTGCCGCTCACCGCGCCACCCCTCCCCACGTCAACAGGACCGAACCCCACGTCATCCCCGCGCCGAACCCGGCCAGCAGCACCGTGTCGCCGTCCTTGACCCGACCGCTGTCCAACGCCTGCGCCAACGCGATCGGAATCGAGCCCGACGCCGTGTTCCCGTACCGCTCCAGATTCGTCACCAGCCGATCCACGGGGATCCCCGTGTGCGACAGCACCGAATTGATGATCCGGATGTTCGCCTGGTGCGGCACCACGTGATCGACCTGCTCCGGCGTGATCTTCGCCTGCTCCAGCGTCTCGCGGATCGTCCGCACCGTGTACCGCACCGCGTTCAGATAGATCTCGTTGCCGTTGATCTGCGCGTAGTGCAACCCCTCCGCCACCGTCCGCGCGGTCGTCGGCATCCGCGAACCCCCGGCCAGGACCTTCAGACTGTCCTTGCACGAGCCGTCCGCACCCAGGTTCCACGCCCGGATCCGGTCCACCGCGCCCGGCACCAGCACCACCGCACCCGCACCGTCACCCACCAGGATCGACAGGTCCCGGTCCCGCGGGTTCGCGGTCAGCGTGTGCGTGTCCGAACCGACCACCAGGACCGGCCGCGGATCCATCCGCATCAGACCCGCCGCCGTCACCAGCGCGTACACGAACCCCGCACACTCCGCGTTCACGTCGTGCGCGCTGCCCGCGATCCCCAACTCCTCGTGCACGAACGCCGACGTCGCCGGCGAGGGCTGCTCCGGAGTCGCGGTCGCCACGATCAGATGCGCGATGTCCGCACCCGTCAGCCCCGCACGCTCCAACGCCGCACGCCCGGCCTCCACGGCCATCGACGCCGTCGTCTGCCCCTCACCGACCGCCCTGCGCTCACGGATCCCGCACCGCGAGACGATCCAGTGCTCATCCACACCGAACCGCTGCGCGAGCTCGGCACTGGTCACCACCCGCTCCGGAACCCACATCCCCCAACCGGCGACATCGAAACCGCTCACCACCCCACCCCTCTCCTTCTTCCCGTCCTCTTCCCCGACCCGCCGGCCCTCAGCGGCCCTCGGCCGGCACCAGCGCCAGGATCCGCTCGTGGACCACCCGCAACGTCGTCGAGTCATCGATGTCCGCGAACAACGACTCGTCCGCCGGAATGTGCGGGTACTGGTTCTGGAACCCGTACAACCACTCCATCAGGTCCAGCGAGTCCACATCCGCGATGTGCTGCAACGCGGCATCCGCGTCGATCTCCTGCGCACCGGACACCGCCTGCAGCTGCCGAGCCAGGTCCTCGACCGTGGGGATCTGAGACATCAGTGATCGTTCCTCTCCCGCGCCCGCACCCCAACCAGGGCCGAACGCAAACAAACGCGACGAATACAACAGGACAAGAAAGCACCACCAGGCACCCCACCCGCATCCCGACCACCCGCAACCCCGGCAACCCCGGCGCCACCGGCACCGGCAGCACCCGGCACAACCCGGAACCACCGGCACCGACGGCGCCCCGTACCAGCAGCACCCGGCACCCGGCACCGGCGGCCACAGCCGGCGAAACCACCGACCACACCCCGGACCGGCCACGGACAGACGAACCGGACGAGCACCCCGTGACACCTCCTACAGGACGAACTACGGGACGAACACGACCAGACACCGAACACCCACCCACACCACACCGCCATCGACCCGCGCTCCGCCCGCCACCACCCGCCCCGCACCCCACGCCCCGGGAACACACCACACACCCCGAAGACGAACCACAGGCACACGAACGAACAGACGAACACAACAGACAGAACGAGCCGAACCGCCGGACAGCCAACCCCGCCACACGAACCGGACAAACCGGACGCGAACGAGACGAACCACCGAACAGACCGAACAGACCGAACGAGCCGGACTACCGGACTGCCGGACTATCGGACTTCTGGACGGGCCGGACGGGCCGGACGGGCCGGACGGGCCGGACGGGTGAGACGGGCTCCACGGAACACCTCGGGAACGGACCCCCGGGAACAGCGGACAACACCACCCGGGAACCCGAACCCCCGGCGACGAACCGCGGGACCGAGCATCGTGTCTTGCCGGAACCGCATGAAACCCGCCCCCACGCAACCAGCCCGCAACCCACCCGCCCCCACCCCCCTTGCGCACCGCTTGCGAGACACACGCTTACCTGACCCACAACACACCGCACCCGCACGCACACCACCCCACCCGCCACCACACGACCCGACCACCACCCAACGGAACCCGGCCACGAACCACCCCGACACCCAACCGGCCCACGGCCCCACCAGCCGCCCTCACCGGACGGACACGGCCACCCCGCCGGACAACACCACCCACCCCACCAAGCACCAAGCACCAAGCACCACGGCAGCCACCAGGCAGGACCGCCCACCCGGACGGACACCAACCCCGGCGGCCCGCAACCCAGATCAGCAACGAACACCCAGACGGCAGCCGGCCGCCCACAACCCAGCACCACCCCGCACCACCCCGCACCACGGCCACCGGCCGGGCAGCACCACCGCCCGACCCGGCACAGGCACCAGGCACAGGGCAGCACCGGGCACAGGGCAGCACCGGGCAGGACCGTCCACCCCGGACGGCACCAACCCCGGCGGCCCGCCGCCCAGTTCGACCGCACCACCGCACACCTCCGGACGGCAGCCGGCCGCCCACAACCCAGCACCACCCCGCGCCACCGCCACCACGGCCACCGGCCGGGCAGCACCACCGCCCGACCCGGCACAACACGCCGCGGCACAGGCACCAGGGCAGCACCGGGCAGGAGACCGTCCACCCCGGACGGCACCAACCCCGGCGGCCCGCAACCCAGATCAGCACGAACGCCCGGACGGCACCCAGCCGCCCACAACCCAGCACAGCGCCACCCCGAACGGCACCACCGCCCGACCCGGCACAACACGCCGCGGCACAGGAACAGGCACAGGGCAACACCGGGCAGGAGACCGTCCACCCCGGACGGCACCAACCCCGTTGCCCTGCAGCCGGGTTCGACCGCACCACCGGGCGGCCACCGGCCGCCCGCACGACACGGACGCCGGGAACACCGAATGACGAACCGTCACCCGGGCATCTTCAACCACCCGGGGACACGGACACGTTCAGCACCACCACGACACACCCCGGACGGCAGCCGGCCGCCCGACACCGCACGACACCAGGACAACCGCCCCACCGGGCCGGTCCCACCACGACACAGCCCGACCAGCCGTACCGGGCAACCGGGCAACCGGGCAACCGGGCAACCGGGCAACCGGGCAACCGTACCCGCCCGCTCCACGGCCGCCCGACCACCGGGCCGGCCACACCGCGCGCCACCGCGCTCCGAACGCACCCACCGGTCACCACCACGCCGGACACCCGGTCCCACCGGACCCGGTCCCGCGGCACCGGCCGCCCAGCCGCCGCCGCGGACACCACAGGGACCGACGGCACCCGACGGCACCGGTGGCACCGGTGGCACCTGGGCGCCGACGGCACCTGACGGTGCCGAAGGATGCCGGGGTGCCGGGGTGTCGGGGTGTCCGGCGGTGCCGGGGTGTCCGGCGGTGCCGGTGGCCGCCCTGTTCCGCGTCCCGTCCCAACCATCCACACCATCAACCGAGGGGCCCCATCCCATGACCACCGTCGAAGCCCGCTCCATCAACCCCGACGTCGAGGCCATCCGCCACCACTACGAGGTCCCCAACGAGCTCTACCGGCTCATCCTGGGCCCCACCATGATGTACTCCGGCGGCTACTGGGAGGACGGCGAGGACCTCGTCGCCGTCCTCGACGAAGCCCAGGAACGCAAGCTCGACGCCTTCACCGACCTCGCCCGCGCCGCCCACACCGACACCGTCCTGGACATCGGCTGCGGCTGGGGCACCATGCTCAACCGCCTCACCACCGTCCACGGCGTCAAGAAGGCCGTCGGCGTCACCCTCTCCCGCACCCAGGCCGACTTCGTCGACGCCCTGAACAACCCCGCCATCCAAGCCCGCGTCGAAAGCTGGGAAGACCACCGCCTCGCCGACGGCCAGGCCCCCTACGACGCCGCGTTCTGCATCAACGCCCTCGAACACTTCGTGCTCTCCTCCCTCACCCCCAAGGAGCGCACCCAGCGCTACCGCGTCTTCTTCAAGCAGGTCCACTCCCTGCTCAAGCCCGGCGCCCGCTTCGTCCTGCACACCATGACCGTCGAGAACCCCCCACTGCGCCGCCAGCTCCTGGACGACCTCAAGTTCCTCCAGCGCGAAGAATTCGAAGGCTGCCACATCCCCCGCCTGCCCGAACTCGCCGCCGGCCTCGACGGCCTCTTCGAGGTCACCGAAATCCGCAACGAACCCGAATCCTTCGCCCGCGCCTGCCGCGCCTGGCTCCAACTCCTCGCCGCCCGCCGCGACGAAGCCGTCACCATGACCGACGAAACCACCGTCGCCCGCTTCGAACGCTACCTCGACATCTTCGCCTACACCCTCGAAGACCACATCTTCAACAACTTCCGCGTCACCCTCACCCGCCGCGCCTGACCCCCAGGCCCACCCAGCACCCAGAAGAGGACACCGACGCCATGACCACCACCCCCGCCCCCAACCCCACCACCCACACCCCCGCCACCCCCGCCACCACCCCGGCGGCGGGGGTGGCCCCCACCACCACCAACCCCACCACCACCGCAGCCACCGGCACCGCCGCAGGCACCGCCGCAGGCACCACGAACACCGCGGCCACCACGGCCACCACCGGCACCACCACCGCAGGCACCGGCACGCGCACCGCCGCAGCCACCACGGCCACCACCGCGGGCAGCGCGGCCACCACCACCGGCACCGGCAACACCACGGCCACCGGCGGAAGTTCAAGCAGCGCGGGCACCACCACGACCGCCACCGGCACCGCCACCGGCACGACCGCGGGCACCAAGAACACCACAGGCAGCACCACCACGGGCGCCACCGGCACCACGGGTACGGGCACCACGGGTACGGGCACCGCGGGTACGGGCACCGCGGGTACGGGCACCGCCGCGGGCACGGGCACCGCCACCGCCGGCGCGAGCGCCGGCGACCTCGCCGTACGCCACCTCAAAGTCGCCGTCATCGGCGCCGGCATCTCCGGCCTCGGCACCGCCATCGCCCTCCTCAAAGCCGGCATCGACGACTTCCTCGTCTTCGAACGCGCCAACGACCTCGGCGGCACCTGGCGCGACAACACCTACCCCGGCTGCGCCTGCGACGTCCAGGCCCACCTCTACTCCTACTCCTTCGCCCGCAACCCCGACTGGAAATCCACCTTCGCCACCCAGGCCGAAGTCCACGCCTACCTCAAAACCTGCGCCACCCGCTACGGCGTCGACCCCCACCTGCGCTACAACCACGAACTCCACACCGCCACCTGGAACGACACCCACCACCACTGGGACATCCGCACCACACACGGCCGCTACACCGCCCAGGTCCTCATCACCGGCACCGGCTACCTCTCCGACCCCGCCATCCCCGACCTGCCCGGCCTCGACACCTTCACCGGCACCGTCTTCCACTCCTCCCACTGGAACCACGACCACGACCTCACCGGCCGCAACGTCGCCGTCATCGGCACCGGCGCCTCCGCCATCCAATTCGTCCCCGCCATCCAACCCCAGGTCGCCCACCTCGACCTCTACCAGCGCACACCCCCCTGGGTCGCCGCCAAACCCGACAAACCCAACACCCCCCGCCACACCTGGATGCTGCGCCACCTCCCCGGCTACCAACGCTTCCGCCGCGCCTTCAACAAAAACGGCCGCGAAATCGTCGCGTTCTTCATGTCCCGCCCCAACCGCACCACCGGCATGAAGAACATGGCCGCCGGCCACCTCAAAAAATCCGTCCCCGACCCCGCACTGCGCGCACGCCTCACCCCCGACTACACCGTCGGCTGCAAACGCCTCCTCTTCTCCAACACCTGGTACCCCGCCATCCAACAACCCAACGTCGACATCATCTCCGACACCATCACCCACATCGGCCCCACCCACATCACCACCACCGACGGCACCCAACACCCCACCGACACCATCATCCTCGCCACCGGCTTCACCGCCACCGACCGCCCCATCGCCCACCGCATCACCGGCCAACACGGCCACACCCTCGCCCACACCTGGAACCACCACGGCATGACCGCCCACCGCGGCACCACCATCCACGGCTTCCCCAACCTCTTCATGCTCCTCGGCCCCAACACCACCCTCGGCCACTCCTCCCAAACCGTCATGATCGAAGCCCAGATCACCTACATCCTCGCCGCCCTCAAAACCCTCCACACCCACCACCTCACCACCCTCAACGTCCACCCCCACGCCCAAACCACCTACAACCACACCCTCCAAAACCGCCTCAAAAACACCGTCTGGAACACCGGCGGCTGCAACAGCTGGTACACCGACACCAACGGCAACAACCCCAACATCTGGCCCACCTACACCCGCACCTTCGAACACCAAACCCGCACCTTCGACCTCACCAACTACCAAACCACCACCCACACCAACCACACCCCCACCCCCTAACCCCCCCACCCCACACCCCCGCACCCACCCCACACCCCCGCACCCCGCACCCCCGCACCCCGCACCCCGCACCCCGCACCCCGCACCCAGGCGGCAGGACCGCAGGACCGCAGGACGGCCGGACGCACGGGCGACACCGGCCCAACCGCCGGACAGCACCACCACAAAACCCCAGAACCGCCAGCCCACCCAACCGCCCGACCTCAACACCACCGGACCACAGGACCACCGGACCAGCGAACAAGCCCGACCTCACCAGACCAAACCGGGCCAGGTCGGATCAGGCCGGCCGGGCACCAGACTCCGGACACCGCACAGCACCACGCCGCACCACAAACCGGAAAACGACACCACCACCCACCACCCGCCACCCCCAACCACGAAGCCGGCAACCCGACTTCACCCACCATCCACCCACCCCAGGACCGCCGAACCCCAGGACCGCCGAACAACCGAACAACACAACCGGCGAGACACACGGACGGACGGACAGGCGGACAGGCGGGACGGACAGACAGACGGACACACAGGCGGGCGGACGGGCGGGCGGGACAGACGGACAGACGGGACGGACAGGCGGGGCGGCGGGACGGGACGGCGGGACGGACGGACAGGCGGACGGACAGGCGGGGCGGCGGACCACAGGACGGCAGAACCTCGACAGCAGAACCACCGAACGGCCGGACCGCAGGACACAACACCGCCAGGACCACCACCCCGCGGCCCACCACCCCGGGCCGCAAAACGCCCGCACCGGCAAGCCGACCGGACCACCGAGACCACCGGACCACCGGACCACCGCACGACAGCACGACAGCACGAGGGCACGGCGCCGGGACACCACCGCCCCACCACGCAACCGCGCAACCGTAGGACAGCAACCGCAGGACCGCGGAACGGCCGGACCGCGCAACCCGCCCCGGCCCCGCACCTCACCCCCGGCCCCCGCCCAGGCCCCCGGCCCCGCACCACCCGCGCCTCAGCCCCACCGCCCGGCCCACCCGCCGGACACCCGCACCACCCGCGCCTCAGCCCCACCGCCCGGCCCACCCGCCGGACACCCGCACCACCTCACCACCCGACCCGCAACCCCACCCACCCACCACCAGCACCCAGGAGACCACCGCGCATGAACCGCCCCGACCTCTCCCGACGCACCCTGCTCACCGGCGCCGCCGCCACCGCCGCCGCCACCGTCATCGGCTTCAACACCACCACCCGCACCTGGGCCACCACCAACACCACCCCCGCACCCCCCGGCTGCATCGCCCCCATCCCCCCCATCCAGGGCACCCTCACCACCAGCACCCCCGCCCGCACCGCCCACGCCCAGGACTTCGGCCGCCTCACCACCACCACCCCCTACGCCGTCCTCAACCCCGCCGGCGCCCCCGACATCGCCACCATCATCAACTACGCCCGCCGCAACAACCTCAAAGTCGCCATGAACGGCCAAAGCGGCACCGGCACCGACCTCGAATCACACTCCAACTACGGCCAAGCCGGCGTCGCCGGCGGCATCAGCATCAACGCCCGCGCCCTCAACCGCATCCACACCATCACCCCCACCAACGCCACCGTCGACGCCGGCGTCACCTGGGCCCAACTCACCGAAGCCGCCCTCACCCAAAACCTCACACCCCCCTGCCTCACCGACTACCTCCACCTCTCCATCGGCGGCACCATCAGCGTCGGCGGCATCGGCTCCACCGTCCACAAACACGGCCTCCAAGCCGACACCGTCGAATCCATCGAAATCGTCACCGGCACCGGCCGCATCCTCACCGCCTCCCCCACCCGCAACCCCGACCTCTTCCACACCGCCCTCGCCGGCGCCGGCCAAGTCGGCATCATCACCCGCGCCACCCTCAAACTCATCCCCGCCCCCCAAAACGCCCGCGTCTTCACCCTCACCTACAACGACCAGAACACCTTCCTCACCGACCAACAAACCCTCCTCACCGACGGCCGCTTCCCCTCCCAAGTCGGCGAAATCCTCATCCAACCCAACGGCCAACCCCCCCGCTACAAAATCGAAGCCGTCGCCCACTACAACGGCCCCACACCCCCCAACCCCACCCCCCTCCTCACCGGCCTCAACCCCACCACCACCGACATCACCGACCAGACCTACCGCCAATACACCTACCGCGCCGACACCTTCGCCGACACCATCAAAAACCTCGGCTACTGGAACGCCCCCAAACCCTGGCTCTCCCTCTTCCTCCCCGCCTCCACCACCCCCACCTTCCTCAACCAAGCCCTCCCCCACATCACCCCCGACGACATCGGCGCCGGCCTCCTCCTCTGCTACCCCTTCCCCACCAACAAACTCACCCACCCCCTCGCCATCACCCCCAACGAACCCACCACCTACCTCTTCGACTTCCTCGCCTTCCCCCACCCCAACACCAACCCCACCCCCGCCCTCACCCGCAACCGCACCCTCTACAACCTCGCCACCCAACTCGGCGCCAAACGCTACCTCGTCGGCGCCATCCCCAACATGACCCCCACCGACTGGCAACACCACTACGGCCCCCACTACACCACCCTCACCAACGCCAAAAACACCTACGACCCCACCCACACCCTCACCCCCGGCCAAAACATCTTCCCCTAACCACAAACACCACAACGAGACAAGAGAACCCGGGGGCGGAATCACGAGCGCAGCGTCGTGGGGCCGAGCCGGAACCCGGGCCCCATCCAAGGGAATTCGCGAGAGAGCGCAGAACCCGTACCGGAACCGACCCAACCAACAAGGGAATTCAAGGATTCAGAGGATTCCCCCCCTCCGCCCCGCCGAGCGAAAGGCCCGATTCCCCGTGCACGCCATTCACCACACCGACCGGACCATCCTCGACCACCCCACCCACGAGGTGTGGGACGCCATCGTCGACGAGCTCAACGGCAGGACCACCTGGTGGCACCCGCACAACACCCACCAGCCGGGCGCCACCGGTCCGCAGCAGGCCGGCGGCACCATGACGACGACCATCCACCCGGCGGGTGTCGGCAAGCCCGGGCCCAAGCTCCGGTTCGCCTCGACCACCACCCAGGTCACCCCGGACGTCGAGCTCACCCAGACCCACACCGGCCACTTCCACGGGACGACGACCTACCGGCTCACGCCCCACAACAACAACACCCAGACGCTCCTCACGATCACCTTCGCGACCACGCCGCACGGTCTGGCCAAGATTCTCCACAAGCTCACGAACCTGACGACCAAACACACCGCCGCCACCCAGGACGCCCTGGGCAACCTGCACCGCCACCTCGGCAAGCAGAAGTAGGACCCACCGGACCCGGAACAGGAGGCCCCCGTGACCATCACCGAGATCCCCGCGCTGCCCGCCCGGCACGCCGTCACCACGACCGACCACACCGCGACCACCGACGACCACGCGCAGCTGGCCATCACGGTCCACCAGCCGGTCGAGCCCGATCCGAGCCGGCCGCTGGTGCTGCTGGTGCACGGCTGGGCCGCTTCCCGGACCGTCTGGCACGCCACCGCGCGGCGGTTGGCGGCGGCCGGGCACACGGTGGCCTCGTACGACCAGCGCGGTCACGCCTCGTCCTCGGCCGGGCGGGAGCCGATCAGCATCGCGCGGTTGGCGCGGGACCTGGACACCGTCGTCGGGACGCTCACCACGCCGGAGCGGCCGGTCGTGGTGGTGGGGCACTCCGGGGGCGGCTACGCGGCGCTGGCCTGGGCGGCGGGGCTGTCCGCCGGGAAGGGCGGGGCGGGAGTCAAGCGGCTGGCGGGGCTCGTGCTGGTGTCGACCGCCTCGCACGGGCAGGACACGCCGGCGAGCGAGGTGAAGATGATGGGGTCGAAGGTGTTCAGCCGGGCGCTGGGGACCCCGTGGCTGGGCCGTCGGCTGCTCAGCGGGACGCACGGGCCGGCGGCCTCGCTGACGGTGCGGGAGGCCAACCGCCGGCTGTTCGCCGCCACGTCGCCCGCGGTCCGGGCCGCCTGCTTCGCCTCGTCCCAGGGGATGGACCAGCGCGCGGGCCTGGCCGGGATCACCGCTCCGACGGCGGTCATCACCGGGACCGAGGACAAGGTCGTGAAGCCCGACTTCAGCCGGGAGCTCGCGGCGGCGCTGCCGCACGCCGAGCTGCACCGGATTCCCGACACGGGCCACATGGTGCCGTTGGAGACCCCGCAGCACGTCGCGCACCACGTCCACCTGCTCGTCACGGCCGGCCGCTGACGACCGTGACCGCCACCGCCCCCGCCGGCGTCCTGGCCGCGCTGTTCCCGCCCCACGTCCACTGCGCCGAGTCCTTCGGCGACCCGTCCGAGGAGCGGCTGCTGCCCCTGGAGGCGGCGTACATCCGGGACCGTTCACCGCGCCGGCGGCGGCAGTTCGCCACCGCCAGGGCGCTCGCGCGCCAGGCGCTCGGCACGCTCGGGCACCCGCCCGCGCCTCTGCTGCCGGGGCCCGGCGGGGCACCCCGGTGGCCGGTGGGCGTCACGGGCAGCATCACCCACACGGACGGGTACACGGCCGTCGCGGTCGCCGCCACCGGGCGGCTCGGTTCGCTCGGGATCGACGCCGAGCCCGCCAGGCCGCTGCCCCGGGGGGTGCTGCGGCTGGTCAGCGGCGAGGGTGAACGCGGTGCCCTGGCGGCGCTGCCGGAGGGCCGAGCCCCGTGGGACACCGTCCTGTTCAGCGCGAAGGAGGCCGTCTACAAGGCCGTCCATCCGCTGACCGGCATCTGGTCCCCGCTGGCGGCCATCACCGTCACCGTGCACGCCGACGGTACCTTCACGGCCCGGCACCCCCACCACCCCGCCGTCCGCACCGGTTCCTGGGGCGTGCACGGCGGGGTGGTCGTCACCGCGCTCGCGCTGCCGCCGGCGCACCGGGCGGCCGCCGGATGAGACGCCCCGGCGTCCGTGAACCGCGCGAGGGGGTTTCGCTCCGTTCCGGGTGGCGCGCAGGGCGCGATCGGACCGCGCGTTCCTGAAGCGACGGGCCTGACCGAGGCCACGGCCTCCCGGGTGTCCGGGCCGGGCCTGGCCTGGCCTGGTCCGGCTGCCGGGTGGGGGGTCAGTCCGACGTGGCCGGGGCGCCGGGGCGGTCGCCCTGGCGCGCGATGGCCATCGACCACTGCGGGAATTGCTCCGCGGGCACCGCGGGGGAGGCGGCGGAACCGGGGCGGAGCGACGCTTCCGGGAGGAACACGGCGCGGCAGCGTCGGCACAGCCAGGTCGCCCGCCACACCTCGTGCAGTTGCTGCCACTGCTCGTAGGTCCGCGGCCACTGGTCCGCCGTGCCGCTCCGGCGACTCCGGCGGCTCCGGCCACCGAAGTGGACGGCGAGTCCGACGCCCAGCAGGACCGCGGCGATCAGGAACGCACCGTAGTGGTAGCCGAACTGGTACGCGGCGTCGTCGACCTCGGCGTTGTCACCGGAGAGCAGCGTACGCAGTCCCAGCAGGCCGAGGAGGCCGGCCAGGACGAAGAGGGTGATCGCGGCCCCGCTCGTCCCCTTGGGCTCGGGGTCCATCGTCAACAGCGCCCGTGTCTGCGGGTCGAGCGGCCGGTCGGAGTCCAGGAGGGCGTTTCGCACGGGGACGGTTTCGTCCGCCGCGGCGCAGGTCGGGCAGGTGGTGCTCATCGAGAGGTGGCTCCGAAGGTGGTGCTTGGTGTACGTGCTGTACGGAAGAGCCCGTAGTACAGCACAGGGAACTGACTGCTCGTGCGACCGGCCCCCGTGGCGGAAGGCCTCTCCGGCGGGATGCGGCCGGGCGGCTCACGACGCCAGTGGGCCTTCGGGGCCGAGGGCGAGGTCGGCGAAGCGCTCCGCGATGAGGCGGTGGGCCTCCGGGGAGGGGTGGAGACCGTCGGGGAGCGGGTGCGCCTCGTGGTCGGGTTCGCCGTAGAGGGCCAGGCCGTCCAGGTGGTGGAGTCGGTGGTCGCCGTCGGCGCGGCGCTCGGCGACGATGCGGGCGAGTTCGGCGCGGATGACGGTGAGGGTGAGCCGGCCGGCGGCGACCTCGGCGGGGTCGCCGGTGGCGCGGAAGCGCAGGGTTCCGCTGCTGAAGTCGGGGGCGAGCGGGCCGGGTACGGTCTCGTGGAGCGGGCACAGCAGCGGGGAGACGATCAGCAGCGGCGTGGTGGGGTGGCCGTCCCGGACGGTGTCCAGGAAGCCGTGGACGGCCGGGGTGAAGGCGCGCAGCCGCATCACGTCGCTGTTCACCAGGTTGATGCCGATTTTGAGGCTGAGCAGGTCCGCGGGGGTGTCGCGGATGGTCCGCGCGGTGAAGGGGTCGAGCAGGGCGCCGCCGCCGAAGCCGAGGTTGACCAGGTCCAGGCCCGCGCCGTTGGCCGCCAGGGCGGGCCAAGTGCCGCTGGGGTGCGTGGCGTTGGAGCCGTGGCTGATCGAACTGCCGTGGTGCAGCCAGCGCTTGCGGGTGCCGGCCGGGAGCGGTTCGATCGGGGAGTCGGTGACGAGGGCGATCAGTTCGGTGGTCTCGGTGTGCGGGAGCCAGATCTCGACGGTCTTGTCCCGCTCCGGCAGGCCGGTGAACCGCGCGCTGCCGGGCGGCCCTTCGGTCAGTTCGACGCGGCCGGTGGCGAGGTCGACGGTGCGCAGGTCGCCGCCGGGGACGGAGGCCTGCGCGGCGAGCCGGCCGTCCACCAGGAGGTCGTAGACGCCGTCCGGGACGTTCGGGACGCCCGGGTAGGCGCGCTTGGTGGGGACGGCGTGCAGGGTGACGGCGGTGGCGCGGGTGCGGAAGGCGAGCCGGACGCCGGAGGGCTGGGACTCGGCCATCGCGAGCTGCTCGTCCGGGATCCGTCGGCGGGCGCCGGCGGGCAGGCGGTGCGGCAGCAGGCCGCGCCGGGTGCGCTCGGTGTCGAGGTGGCCGTGGAGGAGGTCTTCGGTGACGGGGGTCGTGATCGTGGTCATGGTGCTGCTCTTCGGTTCGTCGGGGGGGGTACGGGGTGCGCGGCGGGACGGGTCACCCGGCCGTACGGGCCCCGCCGGTGCGCAGCAGGGCGTCGAGGGAGTCGATGATCCACTCCCAGGACTGCCGCGGGTCGACGGCGGTGTGGCTGAACCCGCCGGCCGCCTCCAGGCTGATGTAGCCGTGGAAGACGCTGCCGAGCATGCGCACCGCGTGGGTCTGCTCGGGCTCGCCCAGGTGGTAGCCGCGCAGGATGGCCCTGGTCATCTGGGCGTGCCGGACGCCCGCGCCGGCGGCGGCCGTCTCGGCGTCCAGGCGCAGCCGGGTGGCGTCGTAGCGGCCGGGGTGGCGGGCCGCGTAGTCGCGGTAGGCGTCCGCGAAGGCGGCGAGCGCGTCGCGGCCCGCCCGGCCGGCGAGGGCGTCGGCGACGAGGTCGGCGAGTTCCTCCAGGGCGTACAGGGCGATCCGGGTCTTGAGGTCCTGGGAGCTCTTGACGTGGGAGTAGAGGCTGGCCGTGGCGACGCCGAAGCGGCGGGCGACGGCGGCGACGGTCACCTGCTCGAAGCCGGCCTCGTCGGCGAGTTCGGCGCCCGCGACGACCACGCGCTCGGTGGTCAGTCCTGCCCTTGCCATGTGTTCTCTCCCGTACGGCCGCGCCGGTTGTCTACGTCCAGTATGGGATTACCTAAACAGTTTAGGCAAGGCGCGAATGCCTGACGGGACCCGAACCCCCGAGGCGCCCGCTCAGCCCGCTCAGCCCGCTCAGCCCGCTCAGCCCGCCAGGATCACCGTCTCCGCCGGCCCCGAGAAACCCACCGGCTGCGCCGGGGTGCCCGTGGCGGCCATCCGGCGGTGCTCCTGCGGGCTGACGCCGCGCACCCGCTTGAAGGCCGCCGAGAGGGCGAAGGCGTTGCTGTAGCCGACCTTGCGGGCCGCGAAGGCCACGGTGCACTCGGGCTCGCGCAGCAGGTCGGCGGCGACCGCCAGGCGCCAGCCCGCCAGGTACGCCATCGGGGGCTCGCCGACCAGGGCGGTGAAGCGGCGCGCCAGTCCGGCCCGGGAGACCCCGACCCGCTGGGCGAGCTCGGCGACCGTCCAGGCGGTGGCCGGGTCGTCGTGCATGAGCCGCAGCACCGGCCCGACCACCGTGTCGTGCTGGGCGCGGTACCAGGCGGGGGCGCCGGAGTCCGGGGCGGCCAGCCAGGCCCGCAGCACGGAGACCACCAGCAGGTCCAGGATCCGGTCCAGGACGAGCTCCTGGCCGGGCTCGTTGCGCCCTATCTCAGCGGCCAGCAGGTGCACCAGGGTGTCGTCGGCGCCGGTGCCGGCCGGGCGGACCAGCAGCGCGGGCAGGCAGCCGAGCAGCCGCTGGCCGATCTCGTGCTCGGCCTGGTAGGTGCCGGACAGCACCACGGAGGAGGCCCGGTCGCCCTCCCGGCCCTGGCCCCAGGTCCGGACGCCGAGCGACATCACCTCGGAGACGTCCACCCCGCCCTTGGTGCAGACCTGGCCCGGGCCGACGATCACGTCCACCGGGGTGTCCGGGTCGTCCGCCACCGTGTACGGCTCCGGGCCGCGCACGATCGCCACGTCCCCGGGGTGCAGCAGCAGCGGGGTGCCGCGCTCGGGGAGGATCCAGGCGTCACCGCGGACCATCGTCACCACCGAGAGCGGGGCCCGGTCCTCGATCCGCAGCGACCACGGCGGGGTGAGGATGGAGCGCAGCAGGAACGCGCCACGGGCCTTGGGGCCGTCGAGGAGTCCCGTCAGAGTGTCCATGCCGCCAAGTGTAGACGGCGGGACATCATTTGACGGTTCGTCATTTGAGGGACTCTTGAGCGATCGAGGTGGCTCGCGCCGCCCGGATGCCGGATGATCTGCCCACGGGGATACGGATCCGAGACACGGCGGCCGCGGTCCAACGGGACCGACGGCGAGAAGTGAGGGGCTCACGACGATGGAAACGGCACGCACACTCGTCCTGGTGGCGGCCACTGTCACCTGTGGACTGACCGCAGGACTGTTCTACGGGTTCTCGTGCTCGGTCATGCCCGCGCTCGCGCGGGCCGACGACCGGACCTTCATCGAGGTCATGCAACGCATCAACAAGGCCATCCTGAACGGCTGGTTCGTCCTCGGCTTCGTCGGCGCGCTGCTCGCCACCGCGGGCGCGGTCGCCCTGCACCTGCCCTCGGACGGGCACGACGTCCTGCCCGCGACCATCGCGGCGCTGGTGCTGTACGTGGCGATGATCGGGGTGACCCGATCGGTCAACATCCCGCTGAACGACGAGCTCGAAGCCGCCGGCCCGGCCCAGCGGATCACCGACCCGGCCGCGCTGCGCGCCCGCTTCGAGGCCCGATGGGTGCGCTTCAACGTGCTGCGCACCCTGCTGTCGACCGGCGCCCTGGCCTGCCTCGCCTGGGCACTCGTCCTCAACGGGCAGAGCTGACCGGACCGGAACGACCCACCGGGCGGCCCCGAGCGCGCCGCCCGCACCCGCCACCCTCTGCCGCTGGCCGGAATCAGCCGCAGAGGGTGGCGAAGCCGTACCCGCGCGCCTTGAGCGTGGAGATGATCGTCGGCAGCGCGGCCACCGTCTGACTGCGGTCGCCGCCGCCGTCGTGCATCAGCACGACCGAGCCGGGGCGGACGTTGTTCAGCACCCGCGACCTGATCGCGGCCGTACCGGGACGGGACCAGTCCGCCGGGTCCACCGACCAGAGCACGACCTGCTTGCCGAGTGCCGAGGCCTTCGAGCGCACCGTGCCGTTGACCGCGCCGTACGGCGGGCGCAGGCAGCTCGGGGTGCGGCCGGTCTGCGCGCGGATCGCCCGGTCGGTGTCGGCGAGTTGGGAGTCGAGCGCGGCCGCGGAGAGCTTGCGCAGGTCCGGGTGGGACCAGGAGTGGTTCTGCACGCTGTGGCCCTGCTTGGCGACCTGCGCGGTCACCGAGGGGTGGGCGGCGACGTTCTGCCCGATCTCGAAGAAGGTCGCCCGCACCCCGTACCGGGCGAGCGTGGCCAGGACTTTGGGCGTGTAGGCGGGGCTGGGGCCGTCGTCGAAGGTCAGGTAGACCACCTTGGCGCCCTTGGCGCCGGCCGCCTGCGCCTCGGTGGCGGGCAGGGCGACAGCCGCCCCGGCCGCCAGGGCGACGACGAGTGCGCCGACCGCCGTCCGCAGCCTGCCGACTGCCTTGCGCCTGCCGGGTCGTACGGACATGTCTGCCCCCTGCGGTCGGAACTCCCGTGCACCGGCCAGTCTGCGCCCGCCGGGCCGCCCGCCGCGACCCTCCGTCGGTCGCGAGCGAACGGAACCGGCCACCCTGGCAGCCGGGTCGGGGCCTCCCGGGACGTGGGCGGCAGGCCGATGCCCCCGGCGGCGTTCCGTCGGGGGCATCGTGCGAGGGGCATCGCGTGAAGGGCATCACGCAAGGGGCGCCCTGCGATCACCGTCCCTGCGATCACCGTCTCTGCGGGCGACGTCCTGCGAGCGACGTCCTGCGAGCGGAGCCGGGCGGGGCTTCGGCGGTCAGCGCCCCGCGCGTCCGTGCAGCACCAGGGAGCGGGTCAGCGCCAGCAGGCCACCGGCGCACAGCGCGGTGCGCAGCATGTTGACCGGCACCCAGGTGTCCGCGAACTTGGCGCGCACGGCGGCGAGATCGTGGATCTGCGAGGGGTCGCCGGCCGCCGCCAGCTCGTTGTTGAGCGGGATGTTGACGCCCATGGTGACGAACAGCGCCACCAGGTAGAGCGCCGTCGCCAGGGCCGCCCACAGCGCCGCCTGGCGCCGGCCGGCCCGGTGCTGCAGCCAGGCGGCGACGCCGGTGGCGAGGAACGCGCCGACGAAGACCAGGCCGAACAGCCCGTTCCCGTCGATCGCCTTGTTGATCTGCTGCATCGCCGCCACGTAGGTGTGGTCGTCGCCCGCCGCCAGGCCCGGCATCACCGAGACGTCGAAGGCGAAGAACAGGCCCGCCATCAGGCCCATCGCGACGGTGGCGCCGACCAGGAGCGGGCCGGCGGCCCGGCCCCCTCGGGTGGCGGGCACGGCCGGGGCCGCGCCGCCCGGCGCGAGGCCGGTGAAGGACTGTGCGGCGGTGTAGGAAGCTGGGGTCGCGGTCTGATTCGAGCGCATCGGTATTCCTTCGGTCTCCCCGGTCCCCGCCCGACGCGGGGACCCTCCCGGTGTCCGGGCCTCCGGCCTCCTCACCGCTCCCGGCCGAGGCCGGGGTTTCGGTCAGGCGGTCGGCGCCGCCCGGCACCGACGATCAAGTGAACTGCCGTACGAACGGCAGGTGTTGCTCTTCCGGCTGGTCACGCGTTCCACACGCCGGTGGCGGCGGCCGCACGGGCGTAGTCGGCGAAGTCCCGCGGCTCACGGCCCAGCGCACGCCGCACCCCGTCACCCAGCGACGCGTTGCGCCCGTCCAGGATCATCGAGAACAGCTCCGCGAAGTCCTCCGGCAGCCCCGCCTCCACCAGCACCGCCCGGTACGCCTCCTGCGACACCGCCTCGAACCGCACCTCACGCC